>CAZHAO010000086.1:0-7820 GCA_964530375.1 uncultured Methanotrichaceae archaeon | reverse complement strand
GACCTCGCCGACCTCGCCGAGCTCGGCTATCGTGCCGCGAAGGCCGGGGAGCTGTCCGGAGCTGATGGCGGACCTTATCGCCTCCACCGCCCTGCTGTAGCCCGACCCCTCCCCCGCGGCCCGGAGGGTCGCCTCGGCTCTCGCCTTATCCATCTGGAGCTTCTGGAGCCGCTCGTCGACTCCGGCCATATCCCGCCTTATCGATATCCGCGCGGAGTCGAGGTCGTCCCTCTCCTCTTCAAGGACGGCGATCCGGTCCTCAAAGCCTTTCCGATCCCGGACTATCCTCTCCTTCTCCCGGTCGAGGCCCGCCATCGCCTCCTTCGCCTCGGAGATCTCGACGGCCGCCTCCTCGCCCTCGATCGACCTCCTCCGAGCGGCGTCGAGGTGGCGGTCCCTCTCCCGCATTAGGTCTGCCGCCCTCGACTTCGCCTCTTCCAGCTCCCTCTTGACGGCGGAGAGCTGGTCTCTCAGCTCCGCGTACCTTGCGTCGGCTTTGGCGATCTTCTCCCGGCAGCCTCCGAGGACCTCCTCCCTCTCTGCGATCTCGGCGATGATGCTCGCCTTCCGGATCGACCCATCCCTGACCTTCGATGAGAGGGACTCCACCTCCCGGCCGAGGCGGTCGGCCTCCAGGTAGTCGGACCTCTGCTCCGCCTCCAGGTCGGCGATCTCGGCCTCGGCCATCTCGATCCTGCTCTCATCGGCCTCGATGGAGCCCCTCCTCTCCACCATCTGCCGCTTGACCTCGATCTGCTCGTCCTCCCCCTTGTAGGTGATCTCGGCCGCGAGCTTTTTCAGCTCTCCTTCAAGAAGAGAGAGCTCCCCTCTCTCGTGATCGAGCCGTGCGGCGAGCTCCTCATCCCTCGTCCGGAGGTCCTCCCCCTCCCTCTCCAGCTCCGCCAGGTCGAATTCGGCCTCCTTCAGCTTCGCCAGAAGGAGGAAGGCCTCCTGGCGGCGTTTCTCCTCCCGCTGGGCCTGGTAGGCGAGGGCCCTCTCCCTCTCCTCGGAGAGCCTTTCGAGCTGAGACTCGACCTCCTCCAGGATCACGTCGCCCCGGTCGATCCTCTCCCTCACCACCTCCAGCTCCTCCAGGGCCTTCCTCTTCTTCTCGTCGAACTCGGCGACGCCGGCGATCTCGTCGATGATCCTCCTCCTCTCCAAGGAAGACATCTCGATGATCCTGGTGACGTCCCCCTGCATCACCACGTTGTAACCCTCGGGGGTGATCCCGGCCCGAGAGAGGCGATCGTGGATCTCCGTCTGGGTGCAGGGGTTGCCGTTAAAATAGTAGATGCTCTGGTACTTGTTTTTGGTCAGCCGGACCTTCCTCGATATCTCGACGACGTCCTCGTCCACGGGAACGGCCCTCTCGGAGTTGTCGAACTTGACGGTCACCATGGCGAAGTCGGGATTTTTGCCGTTGTCCCCCCGATATATGAGGTCGGGGAGCCTCTCAGCCCTCATCGCCCTGCTGGAGGAGAGGGATAATGCGAAGAGGAGAGCGTCGACGACGTTGGACTTGCCGCTCCCGTTGGGGCCGGTGACGGCGATGAAGTCGTTTTGGAGGGGTATCACCGCCTTCCTGCCAAAGGACTTGAAGTTTACGAGCTCGATCTCCTTGATGTGCAACCTCGACCACCTTTGCTACTCCGTCCCAGCCGCCGAGAGCTCATAAAGCTCCCGGGCCGGAAATCTCGGGGCGCTTTCGTCCCCGAGAACCCCCTGGCCGATCTATAACCGGAAAATCCTTTGTATCTTCTCATTAAAATACCTATTCAATGACATATATCTTATCTTCCCCGCGTTTCTGCGGAGCTTTTCCCGATTCTCGGAGTCGGGGCCGGAAGCTCAGACGCTCTTCTGCTGGCGTTCGCGAGATCGCACGCCTTCGCCAAGGATGGATCGAAGATGGATTGATTAATTAATGAGGACCACCAACCGTCCTCCAGAGGCTGAATTCTTGCTGGAGTTTTTGACCTTCGCCGTGAGCCTGGTCGCCCTTTACTGGGGGGCGAAGTCGATCACAGATAGCGCAGTTCACTTTGCCAAGGTCCTGGGGGTATCCGAGTTCGTCATAGGGGCGACCGTCGTCGCCTTCGGGACGGCCCTCCCGGAGTTCTCGACCTCCCTGGTGGCGATGCTCGTCGACGGGGGGAGGCCCGAGATCGCAGCAGGAAACGTCGTGGGCTCGATCCTGGCGAACACCGGCCTCGCCCTCGGCGTCGCGGCGATGTTCTACGGGATATACATCGACCGGAAGATCCTGGAGACGGACCTATCCTTCCTCCTGGCGTCGATGCTGGCGGTCTATGTCGTCTTCCTCGACTTCAAGATAACCTGGATCGAGGGGATCTTCCTGATCGCGATCTACCTCTCCTTCATCCGCCACGAGATCGGTGAGCACCGAAAGAGCGAGTCGAAGGGGAGCGAGAAGTTCAGGCCCCGGTACCTGGGCATATTCCTGGCGGGGGTCGTCATGCTCTCGGTCGGCGCGAACTACATGATCGAGGCGATCAGGACGATCTCCGCCACCTTGGGGTTATCGGAGGCGGTGGTGGCGGTGATCCTCCTGGCGGTGGGGACATCCCTCCCCGAGATCAGCACCGCCATCGTCGCCGCCAAGAACGGCCGGGGCGACATCGCCATGGGAGACGTCCTCGGCGCCAACGCCTTCAACGCCCTGATAATCCTCGGGGCCTCCTCCCTGGTCCAGGACGTGGCCGTGAACGAGGCCTTCGTCTCCGTCACCATTCCCGTCGTCGTCCTGATCAGCTTTCTTGTGGGGTTCATGGTCCTGGGAAATCGGATCACCAGGTTTGAAGGAAGCATGCTGGTGGCGATATACTTCCTCCAGATCATCACGATCCTGACGATCCTATGAAAAAAAAGTTTTTAGCTCGATATTATCTTCTGGATCAGAGCCATCATCCCCGGCTTTCCTCCTTTGCCAGAAACCGACGGCGGAGCCGGCATACAAGCGCCGAGGGATTCGAACATCTCCTTTTCGAACCGGTCGGTTATCTCGTCGAAGATCCTCTTGTAGGCGACGCAGTTGGGGGTCTACGCCCAATAGCTCGCCGCCGGAGGGGGCTATGGCGTTGTAGGGGCATCCGCCCCGGCAGTATCGAATGTGTCGGCAGCCCTTGCATACCTCGTCGACCCGCTTCTTGAACTCCTGCATCCGCCTTCCCGCCTCTGAACCTCTGAGGTCGGCTTGAGTCGGCCTGTCGCTGACGTCTCCCATCACCCACTCGTCCATCCCCACGAACCGATAGCAAGGATAGATGCTGCCGTCGGGGCCCACGGCGAAGGTGTCGTCCATGCAGTCGACGTAGGTGCAGACCGTCCCCCTGCCGGTGAAGACGCATCGACAGAGGTCGTTGATGTTCCTGATCTCGATTTTGTCCATGTTCTCCAGGTACTTGTCCAGAAGGTAGACGAGGAGTTCGCCGTACTCTTCCGGTGCGAGGGCCCACCTATCGGGATCATCGCTCTTCAGCGATGGCAATGCAGGATGGAGCTTGAGGGTGAGGCCGTTCTCCAGGAAGAAGTCGAATATCTCCTCCTTGAAATTTATCGAGGCTGATGTGAAGGTGCAGATGAACTGGACGGAGAGGCCGTGATCTCTTGCGATCTTGTAGCCTGCCATCGTCTTATCGAAGTAGCCCTGGGACCGCTGGGAGTCGTTCAGCTCCTTTGGGCCGTCGAGGCTTGAGCCGATGGGGATCTTGTACTCCGCAAGAACCGCAGCCATCTCCGGAGTCATCTTCCAGAGGTTGGTCTGGAGGGCGAAGGCGATCTTCCTGGGGCGGAGCCCTTCGGTTATCAGGGCAAGGGCCTCTCGATAAAAGCCGGCTCCGGCGAGGAGCGGCTCCCCGCCGTGGAAGGTGAAGGTGACGGGATCGTCCCGGAACTCTTTCAGCCACTCGACCATTTCTTTTATGGTATCGATGGTCATTATCGGGGACCTCTCGTCGGAGGACCAGCAGTAGCTGCAGCTGGAGGGGCAGCCCAAGGTCGGGATGATCATAACGTGAAAGGGCCTTTTTTGAGCCACGGTATTTCTGGTTTTCTTCAAGGTACTAATAGTTTTCCGGATCGTGGTTTTTCCTTGCCCCAACCTCTAACTTTATGATATATTTTAGAGATGTCAACCTATCCCCGAAATCGGCGGCGCCGCCGGACCGCCTGCATCTGCCACCCGCCGGGTGCATGGACATGCGCCCCCTGCCCCCTCGATCGCAGAAAAAAAGAGCGCTTCCGCCCCCCCCATGGGCGGGAATCCCAGCCGGTCGGCCCCGGCAGATCAGCTCAGCTCAGTTCAGCCATTCTTCGGTTTCCCACTCCTCGCAGGCGACGTTGGGCGCATAGCTTCCAACATACTCGAATTCCCAGGCAGGCGGGCTCCAGGGGTCGCAGGAGGTGGGCTCGCACCCGTACGAATCGCCGACCTGGACGATCGAGCTTGCGCTGACCGGCCCGACGGCGGGGCCGTCGACGGATCGTGAGTCGACCTGGACGGCGTTGACGAACCTTCCCGGGTGCGCGGCCTGGGCCCTGTAGGCGATGGTGACCGTCTCGCCGGGTCCGATCTCCGCCAGGTTCCAGGTGATGGTGCTGCCGTCGTAGGACGCGAAGGGAACCATGGAGTCCAGAAGGGCCATCCCCTCGGGGAGGTGGTCGGTGACCGTGGCCACTCGGGTGGCGTTGTCGCTGTTTTTGATGTCGATTCTGTACCAGACGACGGTCTGGTTTGCCTCGACCTCGCCGGTCTTCTTCACCGAAATGGTCTCGCCCGTGCAGCAGGGGAGCCAGTCGATCTCCCGGGCACTGTAGTTGGAGGCGCAGACCTGATCAGAGCCGTCGCCCCCGCCCATCCCGCCGCAGACGATGACCCGGTTCGTCAGCTCGGGGCCGGAAGCATCGGTGACGTCCAGCTCCACCTCGATTGTGGCGACGTCGCCGATGGCGAGGTGGGTGAGGGTCCAGTTGGCGGCGCCGGCCGTCTGGCCGGTCGGCCGGAGGGAGGATCCGCTGTAGCCGGCTCCCGGCGGGAAGAGGTCCGTGACATATACCGGGGCCACCGCCCGGTCCCCGTCGTTCTCGATTCTGATGGTGTAGGATGCGACCCTGACGATCTTCTCCTCGCCCTCCAGATGGACCTCGCCGTACCCCCAGGGCTCGGTCATCTGGGAGATCCCCTCCAGGGTCTTGGTGACGCTGAGGTGGGGGCGGTCGTACCGGGCGGTCCCGGAGATGAGGACGTGCCTCTCGATCTCGAAGTCGCCGGAGTAGGTCTCGTCGAAGTCGATCCTGACGCCGGGGCGGGAGGCGTTGCAGGTGTCGTTGTCGTCCTCGTCGCAGCCGCAGGCGCTGCAGTCGGCGCAGCCGCTGGCGCATCTTTCGGCCTCGGCACATCCGTCGGTGCAGTTGTCGGCGGGGGAGGTCTGGTTGTCGTAGATCGTCCTGTACCGGGCGGTCCCCGAGAAGGCGGCGGTGGTGTCCATCTGGTTGAGGCCGCGGGCTACGGTGTCCTTCTCAAGCTCGGTGATGCCAGAGTACTCCTCGCTGATGAGGCTTCTGTTCCCGACCCGAGAGCTGACCCCCTCCTTCCAGAGGTGCGAGCCCGATCCGACGGGGCTGTAGGAGACGTAGATCTTCTTTGCGATGTAGTTGGTACTGGTCTCGATGATCTCGTCGGCCTCGTAGGTCCCCGAGCCGTGCTCGAAGGTCCTCTGGCTCTCGCCGATCCTTTTATCGACGGCCACAACCCCCGTGCCCGAGGCCTGCTTCTCGGAGGACGCGGCCGAGCCATACTCGTCGATCTTCTCGACTATGCGGAAGCTTCCCGAGTAGTCCTCTCGGGACTCGAAGACGGGGGTGGCCCTGAAGGTGGAGCTGTTAGTCGGCATCTTCACGAAGCTGATGTGACCTGTGCCGTTGAACGCGGTCTCCGTCGCAAAGGACGACTCGTTCTCGTTCAGGAAAAAGCTCGACTCGCGGTCGATTGCAGTCGCATAGCGGTACTCCTCGCTGATGGAGGCGCCGGTGGCGCGGTTTTTGGCGGTGGTCGCCTCGGTCCACCGTGAGGAGTAAGTGACGGTCCGGTTCCGGTAGAGGCCCAGGGTGGTGGCGGAGGCGGTGGCGGCCATGTCCTTCTCGAAGGAGATCAGGTCGGAGTCGGTCTGGACCGTCACCAGGTCGGCGCTCTCGTAGGTCCCCGAGCCGTGCTCGCGGGCCGAGAGCTCGGTCCCCGCCTCGCCCCGGACGGCCACGGTCTCGCAGTCGGAGACGGTCTCTGTCCGCCGGGTCGTACCGTTGAGGAAGGTGACGTAGACGCAGTTAGTGAGGGGGTAGGGGTCGAGGGAGGTGGAGTAGTCGCCGGCGACGTTGACGAACCCGGCCCCCGAAACGCCGCTCTCGGAGGAGAAGTTGAAGTCCTGCTCTTCGGGGACCTTCACCACCAGGGTTATCGTCTCCGAGGAGCCGGGGTCGATCCGGTCGTACCGCCAGAGGCCGTCGGGGTCGGGCCTGGGCGATGCGGAGACGAACTCCACGGGCCGGTTGAAGACGTCTTTTACGACGATGTTCGTCGGAGAGACGGCGTTTTTACTGGAGTCGGAGTTGTAGATCTCGATCTTGTAGGTGACGTTCTCGCCCCGGGAGACGGTCTTGTTGAGGGCGGTCTTCTTGACGGCGAGGGGGTCGGTCCCGAAGGGGACGGATATCTCCGCGGAGGCGGACACAGCGCCGCCGAGGGCGTCGGTCCCGGTGACTGTGGCGTTGTTTCTCAGGGGGCCGGGGAGGTCGTCGGTGGTGACGGTGTACCCGGCTTCGCCGGTAGCGCTCTCGCCGGGGGCCAGGTCCGCGACGTTCAGGCCGATTTTGCCGAGCCGGTCGTCGGTGAGGTTGAGGCCGGAGACTGCGACGAGGCCGAGGTTATCGACGGAGTAGGTGAAGGTGATCGTCTTTCCGACGACGACGGAATCGGCGTCGCAATCGATCGTCAGCACCAGGTCCGAGAGGCCCTGGACGAGCCGGGCGGAGTAGGACCGCTCGTGGGGATTTTCGCCCGGAGTGCTGGTCCAGGCAAGGTCGGTCACCGGCCCCGATTCGAGCCCGGCGGCGGGCTCGGAGCCGGAGACGCCCTCGATCGTCGCCCGGTACTCCAGGACGATGGGGCTCGATCCGGCCCAGGACTGGTCGATCGCGCCGAAGTGCCAGGAGATGGCGGACCCGCCCGCGCCCTCCGCCACCGACCCGGCGGGGCCGGAGGCGATCCGGGCGGAGCCGGGGACGAGAACGAGGCCTGATGGCAAAGACTCGACGACGTCGACGTCGAAGGCGCCGGAGTGGCTGTCTATCGAGTGGAAGATGGAGATGGAGCGGGCGATGGAATCGTCGTCGGTGTCGCCTTCACCTTCGCCGCCTTCGGCGGCGGCCAGGTTCGCCCTCTTGGCGATGGCGAGGTCCGGCTCGACGATGGTGACGGGCTCGATCGAGCCTGAGAACTCGCTAACGTCCCCGGAGCCGTCGTCGTAGGTGAGGGAGGCCGTGGTCGGCGGGAGGACCGCGCCGTCGGTGTTCTCCGGGAGGTCGGCGACGACGGCGACAAACTCCACCAGAAGATCTTCATCGAGGGAGTTGTCCACCGTCCCGAACGCGAGGGTGAGAGAGAGGGCGCCGGTCCCGTCGGCGGGCCCCATCGTCGAGACCACCGGCGATGACTCGGCACCAGAGACGTTGAGGCTCTCGGGGATGTAGACCAACCCTGCGGGGACCACGGCCGAGACGGAGACGTTGAAGACCTCCGAGGC
>CAZHAO010000085.1:0-7837 GCA_964530375.1 uncultured Methanotrichaceae archaeon | reverse complement strand
TTGACCTGTTGCAGGATTATCAGAATCGTCTACCCCGCCAGCAGTCAACTTCCAAGCAGGGCCCGCTGTGACAACCACAGACCCACCACTCACTGCAGCGGCGGTCGGCAATTTTCCAAGTTGCACAGAAGGTGTTAATTCTGCTATGTTCATGTCATAATCGTATTGCAGCACACAACCATTTATTGTGGTTGTGTTTGACGTCGTCGCATCCGCCGCCGTTCCCATCAGGAGCGCGGCCACCAGGACCATAAGGCCCATGCTTGTTCCTATCTTCATATCTCAATCCCCTCCTATTTTATGGAATTACATCTTCGAGTAGGCCGAAGGATACTATTAAACTTATCGGCATAGATTTAATATAAATTATAAAGTTTAAAAATACATGTCGGCAATATAGGAATTGTATATTTGGGCGATCCAGTTATCTCTTGGAGAAGATAGCCGCAAGACCCCCAGAAATGCCCTCCCTAATTTGCCGATCTGAAGAATTCGCCCCTTTTTCCCACTTTGTAAAGAACCCCTCGCAAGAGCCCTTTCTCAGGAGGGTTATGCGCGACCGTCTCGCCACCGGCCCGGCCGCCCGCCGTCCCGCCCCGCGGCCTCTGAGCGCCCGCGCCCGGCGGCGACTTTCTCCGGTCCCCGGCGGTGAATCTCGGTCGAGCGTTTTATTAATACAAAATTGACGAAATAAAAACCCATTCTGGAAAGTTGTTGACGATCGATCATGATAATTGCCGGGGCGATGCCGGACCTCTCCGACTCCCGGCCGGAGATGCGATGGGCCGACGGGCCGGCGGCGTGGTGGTCGTGGTGGAGGCGGGAGGAAAGGCGGCCGGAACGCGGGAGCCGCGCCGCCCGGTGGGCGCCGCCCGCCCGGCCGGCGCCCCCAGTCATCACCATCTCCGCAAAAATCCAGGGCGCCCGGGATCTCCATCCCACGCCATCCCCGCCGCCCGTCCGGCGGCGCCGAGGGCGGGGCGGCCGGTGGCGGGCTCACAGGCGCCGCCTATAAAAAAATGGTATCGCCTCCAATCTGGGGCCGCGATCACTGAATCAAATCCAGGAACTCCTCCATAGAGCTGCCTGCCTCTTTGAGTATAGCCTTCAAAGTTCCTTTAGGAATATCCGATCCCGGATGATTTGGAATGGTGGTTCGTCTTCTGGTGATGGGGTTATACCAGATCTCGTGACTGCCTTTCGCCTGACGATCGAATACGAATCCCGCCTTCTTCAAACGCGAATCACCTGACCGGCGGTCAAAACTGGAAGCTTGGTCATACCGACACGGTTACAGGTATCTCAAGGTTCTGGACGGGCTTTGTCGCTGGAGCTATCCCATCAGGCAGAGGATCTCCGTGCGCAAAGATTGATTCGATGAGATTTCTGGCCACGTCCTGAGCTATCTCAACAGCATCGGATATCGTTCGTCCCTGTGCCACCAGCCCCTGCAGATCGTCGCTGGTCGCAAGATACACGCCTTCTTCCAACTTTTCAACCTTCAAAGAGACCAGATATTCAACCAACCCGCATCACCTCAACAGAGAAATGGAGCTATTATATGATAAAACTGATTATCCCTCCCCGCCGTGACGAATATAAGATGAAAGCCCTCCGACCTGCGAGGAGAACATTACAAGAGACGGATATTAATCGAGTCGAGATCATCGCTCACGGAGACGTCCAGCGGGTCATCTTCCAGAGGTTCGTCTGGAGGGCGAAGGCGATCTTTCTGGGCCGGAGGCCCCGGCTGATCAGGACCAGAGCCTCGCGATAAAAGTCGGCTCCCGCGAGGAGCGGCTCTCCGCCGTGGAAGGTGACGGGGTCGTCCCGGAAATTTTTCAGCCATTCGACTATCTCTCTCACCGTATCGATGGTCATTATGGGGGACTTTTCGTCAGAGGACCAGCAGCAGCTGCAGCTGGAGGGACAGCCCAACGTGGGGATGATCATCACGGGAAAGGGCCTTTTTTGAGCCACGATCTTTTTGGTCTTCTTCACTCTACTAATAGTTTTCCGGCATCAGACTTTCCAGCATCCATCAGCCCGCAAAGGCTTTACCCTCCCCCGTCTGATCTCGGAGCGGAGAGTTGCTGGATGGAGATTTTGGCGGACGTCGGCGGAAGGCCCGGAATAGACTGCAAGGGGTTTTGCAGCTACTGCTACTTCAAGGGCGTAAAGGAGATAAAGCCCCTCGGATGCAAGCACTGCCTCCCCTTTCAAAAAGGCTGCGACTACTGCTCCCGGGCGATCGTGGAGGGGTATCCCGGGTTCAAGCCGATGCAGATGGTGGCGATGGAGGTGGCGGGAGCCTCCTTCGGCAAGAAGCCCGATAAAGTAACCATCAGCGGCGGGGGCGACCTCAGCTGCTACCCCCAGCTTCTGCCCCTCGTCCGGATGTTGGGGCAGGGGTCCGTCCCCATCCACCTCGGCTACACCAGCGGCAAGGGCTTCACCAGGGGGGACGAGGCCGAAGGACTGATCGAGGCCGGAGTGAGGGAGGTCTCCTTCACAGTCTTCTCTACAGACCCTGAGCTCCGGAGAAGGTACATGAACGATCGTCACCCGGAGGCGGCTCTTGCAAACCTGCGGACCTTCGCCGAGAGGTGCGACGTCTACGCCGCCTCCGTCCTGATACCGGGGGTCAACGACGGGCCAGAGCTGGACAGGACCTGCCGAGACCTGGAGGAGATGGGGGTCAAAAACCTGATCCTGATGAGGTTTGCAAACTCCAGGGAGCAGGGCCTGATCCTCGGAAACGAGCCGATCATCCCCGGCGTCGTCCCTCACACCGTCGAGGAGTTTCGAGATATCGTCACCGAGACGAACGATAGGTACTCCTTTCGGGTGGCGGGAACCCCCCTCTGGGACCCGGTGACAAAATCGCCCTTCGCCCTGGCGCATAAGAGAGATCAGCTCGCAAGGCTTCCCCGGGTTCGGAAGGGGGCGACCCTCATCACCAGCTCCGTCGCCTATCCCCTTTTATCGGCGATATTTGCAGAGCTGGGAGACCTGGTGAACGTCGTCCCGGTCAACAAAGACATAGGCTGCCTGATCACCATCCAGGATCTGATGGACCTCGACCTCACCGACGTCAAGGAGACGGTGATCTTGCCGGGAAGGACGATGGCCTGCGATTCGGACATTAAAAAGGCCCTCTCACGGGACGGCGTTCGAAGGCTCGTGAGACGCGGCCCCGATCGGCTCACCGTCGACGGCGAGATGAGCATCAGCATGACCCCCGAAGAGGTGATCGAGGTGGAGGTCGAGGCCTTCACCGACCTCATCGAGGAGATCAATGGTCTGGGAGTTTGAAGATGGAGATGAATAGAAGGTCTGGTTGGCGACGAAGATGAAGCCGACGATAGTATCCCCGAAGATCTACACCTACGGCTCCCTCGTCCTCGGCGGCATCCTCCGGGACCGGGGCCACGCCGTCAGGATCACCAGGGATCTCGCCTCTTCCGGAGAGTTGACCCTCCTCAGCCTCTTCTCCACCTCCCAGCTCATCGATCCCAAGATCCGAGAGTTCGCGAAACGATGTCGAAAGATATACGTCGGTGGGCCCGTCGGCCTCGTCCCCGAGATCGTCCTGGGGGAGCTGGAGGTCGACGCTGTGGTGATGGGGGAGGGCGAGGAGGTTGTTTTGGACCTGGTCGAGAGGGGGCCTTCGGCCGATATCCCGGGGGTCGCCTTCCGCCGGGATGGTGAGATCGTCAAGACCGATCCCGTCCCCGTATCCGACCTCGACCACGTCATGCCCCTCATCCCTGATGACCTCAAGGACCAGAACGTCCGAGGAGCCAACGTCTACATCGAGACCCATCGGGGGTGCCTTGGAGGCTGCACCTTCTGCCAGGTCCCCCGGTTCTTCGGAAGGTCGATCCGGTCCAGAAGCCTCGATAACATCCTCGCCGAGGTCAGAGAGATGAAGAGGATGGGCGTCTCCAGGGTCGCTGTGAGCGGCGGGACGGGGTCGTTATTCGGCTACGGAAGGAACGTCAACAAGGATGCCTTCATCAGCCTCCTCGAAAACCTGGCCGAGATCTTGGGGCCGAAAAACCTCTCGGTCCCGGACATGAGGGTAGATTTCGTCGACGAGGAGATCCTGGATGCTGTGAGAAGGTACACCGTCGGCTGGGTCTTCTTCGGCATCGAGTCGGGCAGCTCCGAGATGCTGAAGGCGATGAAGAAGGGGACAACGCCGGAGAAGAACCTAGAGGCGGTCGAGCTCGCTCACCGATGCGGCGTCAAGGTCGGGGGAAGCTTCATCGTCGGCTACCCCGGCGAGACCGAGGAGGACTACCAGGCGACCCTCGACTTCATGGACGAGGCTATGCTCGAAGACGTCTTCGCGAGCGTCGCCGAGCCGATACCCGGAACGCCCCTGGCCAAGATCGCCCTGGACCTGCCGCGAGAGAAGAACCTCCTCTACCAAGAGCATACGGGCGATTATAGGGCCCTGAAGCTCTCGGAGGCCGAGGCCCGGTGCTTAAACCTGATGCTCCACGGGATGATCTGCAGGCCCGTACCCCGGATCGTCGACGACGGGATCTACTCCGCCTTCCTGGAGGAGACGAGAACTCAGGGAAGAGAGATCAAAAAGGTGATGGACCTCCTGGTCAAGTACAGAGACCGGATCATCTGAATGCCCTTAACCGCCCTCATTTTCCGAAGGTCTCCACGATCCATCCCTCGATTTCGTCCCTTGCCGTCCTCAGGGCCCGCCTCCGCTCCTCCGCGTCCTCCACGCTCAAAGGATCCTTCAGATCCATGTGGGCCCTCCTCCTCCCGCCGGGGAATAATGGGCACGGCTCTTTCTCCCAGTCGCGGATCTTGGCCACCACGTCGAAGGCAGTCCCCCAAAGCTCCTTCAGACTTTTGGACCTTTGGTGAGATATATCGATGCCCCTCTCGGCCATCACCTCCACCGTGAGGGGGTCCATCTCAAGAGGGTCCACCCCTGCGCTGAAGGCGAGGTAGCGGTCGCCGCAGAGGTGGCTGAGGAGCCCCTCGGCCATCTGGGACCGGGCGGAGTTGTGAGCAGATATGAAGATGACCCTCTCCTTATTTGACATGTCACCAAATTTGAGCTGCCGAATATAAAAAAGTTGCTGATATCAAAGAAGATTCTCGATCAAGAATAGGAGCTCAAAAACGATATCAAGGCGGTAACTCCGGCATTTCGATCTATGATGATTTGAAGTAGGATATTTAATTTTTATTTTATTACAAGGCCCCAAGTTGTTAAGGGCGCAGAACCCGTAGCCCGAAGAGGGGTGGCCTGGAGACGCGGTGGAGATAAATAGCTTAAAGGTGCTTTCAGATTTGCCGCTTAATCTCAGATGAACTATGGCCCAGTTCCCGAAAGGAAGGAGTTCTCAAAATGGTCGTGGTACCCATCGTCTCGGGGGATATCGATTCCCTGGTAATGTGCAAGATTTTGAATAATGAGAGACAGGAACAGCACCCCATCTTCATCGACTTCGGCCAGATCTCCAACAAAGAGGAGTGGGAGGCCTGCAGGAACGTATTCAAGAGGTGCGACCTGGCACCCCCTGAGAGGATAGACCTTAGCGGATATTGCAGGTCGATAGAGTCCGACGTCAACGGGGAGTGCAAGGCGAGCTACATAAACGCCTTCCTTCCGGGAAGAAACCTCATGTCTCTGATGGCCGCTGCCTCCTACGCCCATCAGCGAGATATAAAGATCGTGGCCATCGCCCTCCTATCAGATGAGAGCCACCAGTTTCCAGACCAGACCGAGGAGTTTCTCGTCAACGCCAACTTCGCCATCAACTCCGCCTTTGGAGACTTCATAACCATCCTCACGCCCCTCATAAACTATACCAAGGTCGACGTCATCAATACGGCCAGATGGTACGGCCTCCCCATCGAGGAGACCTTCTGTTGCCACCCGGGAAGAAACGGAACCTGCAAGAGCTGCACCGCACGAAAGGCCGTCGTCGACCCCCTCGAAGGAAACTGAGGGGGACGGCGATGATCGAGATAGCCGATCCAGAAGCCACCCCTTCGGAGCCTAAACCCTCGGCGTTGGAGCGGCTGGAGGAGATGGCGAGAGGGGAGATCCTGAAGTCAGATGCCTTGCCGCCCCGAAGGAGGGCCTTTCTCATCTTCAGGGTCGGAGACTCGGATCTGGTCCGAAACTTTTGCAGATTCGCAAAGGATGTCGACCCTCATCTCGACTTCATAGATTTCGCATTGAAGGTCCACTTTAAAACGGAGAACGCAGAATACGTCCGCCACTGCATCGAGAAGAGGATAGAGGCATCTTCAACGGTCGTCGTCCTGGTGGGCAAAACCTTCCAAGACTGCGAATGGGTCGAATGGGAGGTTAGAGAGAGCCTCAAGAGGGGCAAATCTCTGGTGGCTTTAAGGCTTAACGATGATCCGTCCTCGAGAGCCCCCAAAATCCTTAGAGATCACCGGGTCAAGCTTCTGCCCTGGGACGAGGGACTGATTCGAGATCTGTTAAGGAAGAATGCGACGGATGAAATGGCGAAAATACCGCCCAAAAATATTGACGGTTAAACCCCCTTTTTGGCCCCAAATCCCGGGACCTTTTGATATCCTGAAATTCGCGAACCATTTTATCCTCTGACAACCTCTATTCCAGCTCCATTCTAACGCAATCGCGCCCCATTTTGATGAAGATGGCACGAATTTGAGGAGGGCAGAAAGGGCAAAAAAGGGCAGAAAAATAAAGAAAAAAAGGTGTGCAGGCTCGCGCCTACACTGCGGGCATGACCAGGGATCTCTCGCCGGCCGCGCGGAACTCCCTCGCACCACCCATTCCGTATCCCTTGCGGATGTCTTCCCAGGTGAAGAGGAGGGCGGGGTTCGCGAAGGTCACCTTGACCAGCGGGTTGCAGCAGTAGGCGTCTCCTCTGCCAGCGTGGGCTGCGCTGGAGATGCCTGCATACTCGCCCTGGTGGCCGACGTTCATGGCGTAGTTCGGATAGTTGGGGCCTCTTATCTCCAGGGGGCTGCCCTCGTCGGGCTGGTAGCTGAAGACGTTGGTGGGACCGCACTGGTCCTGCAGGTCGTATCCGAAGAAGCCCATCCTGCCCCAGCCTTCCTTGTGGATCAGGTGGCTGAGATACCACCCTGCCAAGGCCATCTGGCTGTTACCAGTCAGGCAGCCGCAGGTGACGCCACAGGAGGCGGCCATGATCCCTGACCTCTGGGACCCACCGAAGTGGTCCTCCAGCAGGGTCGGGAAGGACTCGTACTGCTCCATGTCGTAGAGGGTGGTCTCGGTGGTCAGATCCTTGACGACCTCCAGGGTGGACGGGGCCTCTCCCCAGCCTCCGTACTTGTCTACGCCGTAGTCGCAGCCGTAGTAGGAGAAGTCATCCAGGACGTCGTTGGTGTAGGCGGCAGTGGCGTACTGGGTGAACCCGACACCACCGGACATGTAGCTTCCGAGCCAGATCTGGTCGTAAAGCATCGTTCCAGCGGCGACGACGTTCAGGGAGATCTGGGG
This sequence comes from uncultured Methanotrichaceae archaeon, assembly GCA_964530375.1. Lineage (GTDB taxonomy): Archaea > Halobacteriota > Methanosarcinia > Methanotrichales > Methanotrichaceae > Methanocrinis. The sequence continues at coordinate 330 of CAZHAO010000085.1, read as the reverse complement.
CGGGTCCCAGGGCTTGACCCTCTGGGTCTGGACCATGTCGGCCATGAATCCGAAGCTGACACCTCCGGGCTCGTTCGGGCCTCGTGCCCTCCTCGCGGGGAGCATGTCGCCCATCTGGATGACGGCGGCGTGCTTCGCGGCGAAGGCGAGGTCTGCCACAGCGGCCTCACCGGCGCACATGTTGTATGCGTCGATGAAGGTCATGGAGAGCTGCATGGCGCTCCACCTGGAGGTGGTACCGCCGTCACAGGTCCTCGATACGATCGTCGGGATGTGGATGGCCTGCCAGGAGGTCTTGCCCATGGCTGCCTTGATCTCCTCAGCCTCTGT
>CAZHAO010000084.1:398-7865 GCA_964530375.1 uncultured Methanotrichaceae archaeon | reverse complement strand
ATCCCCTACTGGCGGGAGGGAACCCTCGATAAGTACACGCCCTCCGGCGACTACGTGGTGGTTAAGTTTGCCCGCTGGGCCTTCGAGAAGTTCAAGGGCGCCGAGGACAGGCTCGGAACCCAGATGAAGGCCGTCGGCGAGGCGATGTCCATCGGCAAGACCTACAAGGAGGCCCTCCAGAAGGCGATCAGGTCTCTTGAGATCGGACGGTACGGCCTCGGCTTTGCGAAGGACTTCAACAGGAAGTCGCTTCCTGAGCTCTTGAAGATGCTGAAATGGCCTTCGAGCGAGCGGCAGTTCATCATCTACGAGGCCCTCCGGAAGGGGGCCGAGGTCGAGAAGCTCAGCGAGATCACCTTCATCAAGCCCTGGTTTATCCAGCAGATGAAGGAGCTGGTGGACCTGGAAGAGGAGATCCTGAAGTACAAGGCCGAGGACGGGGACAGAGCAAAAGAGAAGGCCGAAGCCCTCCGGTCCCTCCCCGACGACCTCCTGGTCCGGGCGAAAAAAGACGGGTTTGCCGACAGATATCTCGCAAAGCTCCTGAACGTTCCCGAGGCGGAGATCCGGAGCCGGCGAAAGGCCCTGGGGATCGTCCAAGGATGGCATCCGGTCCCCGTCAGCGGGGTCGAGGATGCCGCCTACTACTACTCGAGCTACAACGGACCCGACGCCACCAAGACGAGCGACCGGCGGAAGGTGATGATCCTCGGAGGCGGCCCCAACCGGATCGGCCAGGGGATCGAGTTCGACTACTGCTGCGTCCACGCCGCCTTCGCTCTTCGAGATTTGGGCTACGAGACGATCATGGTGAACTGCAACCCCGAGACCGTCTCCACCGACTACGACACCTCCGACAAACTCTACTTCGAGCCCCTGACCGTCGAGGACGTCCTCAGCATCTACGAGAAGGAGCGGCCCGAGGGGACGATCGTCCAGTTCGGGGGCCAGACCCCCCTGAACATAGCGAGGGAGCTGGAGGAAGCGGGCGCCAGGATCTTCGGCACGACCGTCGACACCATCGACCTCGCCGAGGACAGGGACCGGTTCAGGAAGATGATGGAGAAGATGAAGATCCCCATGCCCGAGTCGGGGATGGCGAGCAACCTCGAAGAGGCCCTGGTGGTGGCGGGCCGGATCGGCTACCCCCTGATGGTGCGACCGTCTTACGTCCTCGGCGGCCGGGGGATGGAGGTGATCTACGACGAGGAGATGCTGGAGCAGTACGTCCAGGCCGCCGTCGACGTGACGCCAGAGCGGCCGATCCTCATCGACCGGTTCCTGGAGAACGCCCTGGAGGTGGAGGCCGACGCCCTCTCCGACGGGACCGAGACTTTCGTCCCAGCGGTGATGGAGCATATCGAGCAGGCCGGGGTCCACTCCGGCGACTCGGCGTGCGTCATCCCCCCGGTGACCATCCCCGAAGGGCACCTTGAAACGATCAAAGAGTACACCCGGCGGATAGCAAAAGAGCTCGGCGTGGTGGGACTGATGAATATGCAGTACGCCATCGCCAAGGAGGTCGTCTACGTCCTGGAGGCGAACCCCCGGGCCTCCCGGACGGTCCCTCTAGTCTCGAAGGTCTGTAACGTCTCCATGGCTCGGATCGCCACCGAGCTTATGATGGGCAAACGGCTCGCTTCCCTGGGGCTTGAAGAGAGGGGGGTCCCCTACTTCGGGGTCAAGGAGGCGGTCTTCCCCTTCAACATGTTCCCGGAGGTCGATCCGCTTTTGGGGCCGGAGATGAGGTCGACGGGGGAGGTCCTGGGGATGGCCGACTCCTTCGGGATGGCCTTTTACAAGGCTGAGGAGGCGGCAAAGCAGGTCCTCCCCAAGGAGGGCGCAGTTTTGATCACTGTGGCCTCCAAGGACAGGGAAAATATCCCAGAGGTGGCGCGGGAGTTCTCGCAGCTCGGCTTTGCCATCAGGGCGACCGGGGGAACTCGCGACTTTCTTGCCAAAAACGGGATCGGATCCGAGCCGATCCTGAAGCTCCATGAGGGTAGGCCCAACATCGACGACGCCATCAAGAACGGGGAGATCCAGCTCGTCGTCAACACCCCCATAGGGAAGGCGAGCCAGTACGACGACTCCTACATCCGCAAAGCTGCGATAAAGTACAAGGTGCCCTACATCACCACCGCCGCCGCGGCCTCGGCGGCTGTTAAGGGGATCGCAGCATTCAAGAGGGGGAAGTCGGGGGTGAAGCCGCTTCAGGAGTATCACGCGGATATCAAGAGGTGAACTCTCCTCGATATCTCCGATTATTCCATATTTAAGTCAAAAGACGTACTGCGACTCAAAGCCGGGCGAAGAGCAGGCACAGCGCTGTCCCTTTTTTTTACAGCGTCTCTTTCGCGAGAACCCGAAAGCGCCATCAAATTGACGGGCCTGTTGCTTGCTCTGCCCAAAGGCTTTGGGCCGCATCTCGCGATGAGGAATGCCGGATTTGAGGCATACGCTACGCCCGTTACAGCGTGCATATATCCGACCTTATAGGTCTTCAGCCTCTCTCCGGTGCTTTGCGGATGCCGCCTCGATAGACAGCACCTCTCAGGTCTAGCCTGAAGAACTCAGCCGCTCAGCCTCACCTCGTTTTTCACGAAATGCGGCAAACTGTATATTGAGTCATTATAGATATTTATAGATTGCGGTTGACCGACACAAAGGCTTTTATATCATCCATTCTTATGCGGCCCGGACGCGAGAGTGGAAGGGCGGCTGCCGCTGGCGAACCCTTCGCCGGTGTGGAAAGTCCCCCCACCTCTGGACACGCAGACACCTCTTTCAGGTGTAGGGCGAGAGCTCTGGCTCTGGCACAGAAACGAGACTGCATCGCGTCAATGCCATGATGCCGAAAGGCTGAGGTCGCGCGAAGAGCAGATGAAACGGCGAATCCCTGCGGGTGCAAGCCAAAATAAGGGCGATCGATGGGGTCCAGCCAACGCCCGGGTATGGCGCTGAGCTGAATGCCGCCAATGCCGAAAGGCACCAACAGAAGGGGGCTTACTCTCCAGACTCGCGTCCATCCATCTCACCTACTTTCAGCACCAAGAAGAACCGATATATCAACCCGATTCACCCTCCGTCCATTCTCTGGATAGGCTCCGGGCAAGGAGCCTCGCCACCCGGAGGGGCTCGGGGACCTTCCCCTCCAGGGTGAAGGAGTTTAAAAGCCCCTTCGTCTCCTCCGCCGTCGCGCCGATGAACCGAGCGTAAACTTCGAACCCGGTCTTGAGCCGCAAGGGCTCCCGGGGGCCGAGCTTTCGGTACATATCTATCTTCTTCTGGGGGCGGGGGAAGTACTCTCGGATGTACCCTTCCAGCCCCTCCGACTCCTCGTAGGTGAGGCTTATCACCGGAACTCCCGTCTCTTCAGAGACAAAGTCCAGATCGACGATGTTAAACCAGCTTATAACGGAGCCGTTCAGGAGGAGGGCGTTTATGTCGCTCCTCTCAAGACCCCCGAATATATTCAAAATTCCCTCGGTAGCGTCGTCCCCCCCTACGGATATTCGAGCGAAACCAAATCCGTCGACCCTCAGATCCTTCCGCATCACCACCCCCGCCAGCGTGGACGAAGGCCTCGTCTTCAGGAAGCTCTCGGCAATCCCCAGAACCCGAACCCCCCTCTTGTTGACGTGAAGAGTCATGAGGATATACTTGGCCGACGAGCTGAAAATCTTTTTGGAGGTTTGTTTCGCTCTTCTCTGAACGCGTGCCGCTGCGAAACGCTTAATAATCCTTTGCTGGGAAGTTATCGGCTCAATGGACGAGGATGAGGTCGTATCGGCGGAAGAGGGCGTCTTCTACGATTATACGATACCCAACGACTTTGGTCCGGACGGCTTGGATGCCGCCTCAAACGGCACGACGAGTCTTCCCGCCGAACTCTCATCGGACGTCTCCGCCCAGCTTACTGGAGACGGCGCCACGTCGACTTCGGTCCAGATCGTCGATTACCTCAACTCGACCCTGGGGATCGACCTCGTCTCCGTCCTGGGAACCCTCGTCACCATAGTGGCGATAATCGTTTTGACCCGTCTCGCCGCCCGCATGGTGGATCGAGCCCTCACCGTCTACATCCCCAGAATGACGGCCAACTCCAAGGTCGGCCTCGACTTCGAGACCGAGGCGACCTTCAGGACCATCATCCGGAGGCTCCTGGTGGCAGCCATCTACATCATCGGCCTCATCATGATCGTATATCAGATACCGGTCCTCAACAGGCTCGCGGTGACCCTCCTGGCCGGCGCCGGAGTCGCGGGCCTGGCCATCGGCTTTGCCGCCAAAGACTCCCTCTCCAACGTCGTATCGGGGATATTCCTCGCTGTCTTCCACCCCTTCAGGGTCGGCGACTACATCGACTTCAACGGCGAGTACTCGCAGGTTGAGGACCTGACGCTGCGACACACCACCATAAAGACCTGGGACGGCCGGAGGATCTTCGTTCCTAACAGCATCATGGGCAACCAGCCGATAGTCAACTGGTCGATCGTGGACCCCGTCATAACCTGGCGGGTGGACTTCGGGATCGGCTACTCCTCGGATATCGACAAAGCGAGGGAGATCATCCTCGATGTGGCGAAGAGGCATCCTCTCGTCCTCAAGAACCGCGAGATCGCCGTGAGGGTGACTGAGCTGGGAGACTTCGCTGTGAACCTGAGGCTTTCGGTGGATGTGCCCAAGAGGGATGTCGCCTACTCCACCGGCTGCGAGATCCGGGAGGCGGTGAAGAAGAGGTTTGACAAAGAGGGGATCGAGATGCCCTACCCCTACAGCAACATCATAATCCAGAACCCGGAAGATCTGCCCTCGCAAAAAGGGAGTCCGGCAGCCGAAGTGCCGAAGAGGGATCAGGCCTTCTGAGCCTTTCTCGTCCAACCTCTCTGTCTTTGTGCGGCATAAGATCTAGGCGAAAATTTCATAAGTTCTCCCCTCCCAATTATAATCGTCCGAGCCGGGTCGGCAGGATAGCTCGAAGTTGGATCAGGGCGTTTGAGCAAGGAGGTTAAAAGATGAAGACGAAGGAGATGGAGAAGATGGACCAGGTGGTGGAGAAGATCGGGACCGGACCGGTCTGCATGAACGAGGCCCTCCTGAAGGAGGTCCAGAAGGTCCTCCTGGAGAAGGGGTACACAGCTGCCGAAGTTCTCGTATCCCAGCGGGCGGGGGCCGACGAGCAGGGCGAGATCGCGAGGGCGCTCACCATCTGTCAGAAGTACGGCCTCAGCCAGGAGGCCGGAGCCAAGGTCATCCAGAACCTGAACGTCATCAAGTCCGGAAAGTGGTGACGGTCAAAATCGGTTTGGTGGATCGGAGGACCTCTCCTCCATCCATCAGCATCTTTGACCCTGGACCCATGTTCGAACTCCAGCATGAAAAAAAAAGTTATCTGGCCCCTCCCCGAGGAGAGGAGCCGACGGGTTCCGTCCCGCGGGTCTCCCGGCTCCTTCGCTGAGGATCGGGGAGACCGCCGCCACTGCGGCGTAGATCTCTATTCCACCCCGGCGCGAAGGTGGTATCCATCGAAGACGCCGTCGTCCTGGAGGTGGGGACCTTCACATCGCCAAAGATCATCCCCTACTGGAACAGGACCTTCTACGTCGTCGTCGAGAACGAGGACGGTTCCTTCGCGAAGTACTCGGAGCTCGGAGAGGTCGAGGTGAGACCCGGCGACAGGATCGGCGCTGGCCAGCCGTTGGGACGGATCGGATCGGTTCTGAACCCCGAAGAGATCGACGACGGCGCCCCCGCCTACATCCGAAGGCTGAAAGAGGGGGGCAGGCCGAGCATGCTCCACCTCGAACTTTACGAGTCCAGGCCCGAACCCTCGGAGAGATACCGCGGCGGAAACTGGTTTGGTCCCGGAAAGCCCCGGGGCCTTTTGGACCCCACCGGCCTCCTCCTCGCCATATCGGAGAGACAGGAAGCTTGGGACTCATGCCGTTAACTCTTGAAAAAGGCCCCCATCGGCGGGAGACGCTCATTCGAGGAGGACGAGCCCGAAGAGGGCGAACCCCTTCGAGTAAGAGTCGAGGACCTCAAGATCGTATCCGGCCCGCTCCAGGGTGCCGAAGACGTCTATCCCGCAGGCCTCCATGGAGGGCCTCACCTTCTCCTTGTGCCGACAGTTCCGGGCGTCGAAGGGGTCGATCCTCTCCTTCTCCTCGGGGATGCAGGTGGCGCAGAAGGTGCAGGGCAGGGCGTTGAACCCGAAGGCCTTGTAGTAGCCTGAGAGGAAGGCGCACCTCTCCAGCTGGAATATAGTCTCGTGAACTTTGTTTATCGAATCCCAAAGGTGGTGGTGTATGTGCTGGGGCGAGACCTCGGGGTCCGGTTCCGCCTCGAACCGAGCGACCACGCCCGCCCTGTACTCCTCCAGCACCTTTTTCGTCTCTTCCGGCGTCGGCGAGTAGGGGGGGCATCCCAGGTGCTTTCCGTACGCCTTGCAGCCATACCTGCACTTCAGCCTCACCCAGTTCGCCACCACCACGTCCTCGGCGGCGATGGGCGAAAGGTCCGGATGGACCTCCTTCAGCCTGCTCAGGAGATCTTCCAGATCGATCCTGCGAATGGTCATGGGACTACCATGGGACTGTCGGGTCCTCTCCAAGGAAGCCGATATAGCCTCCGCGCACATATCTTATCATATTTTTCAGAGGAGTAGTCTGCACCCTTCCGGTAAGCTGGGCCTGGATCCACGGATCGTCAGAATAACCACTGCTGCCGGGGCTGCCGGGGTACAGGTAATCCACCGAACGTGCTGAGCTGTTCACCGGCTGCAGGGTGCCGTTTACCAACTTCATCCACCGAGGCGTGCCTCCCCAATCCCACAGGCCGGTTGCATTTTTGTCGTTGGCCGCAGGCTGGTAGGGGAGATTATTCAGCCACGAAACTCCGAAATCTCCGCCGACGCTCACCGTCTCTATGGCGCAGACGGAGGCTGTGGCTACAAGAATGGCCAAAAAGGCAAGCATGATAACCGCTCTCATGATTAACCCACCATTTCCCTTTATGCAGGTTAGAGATGATGCCGCCAATAAAAGCCTTTCGAGATCCGACTGAATGCTTTGGATATGAGATGAAAAGTATAAGGCATGCGAATTTTCCTCGGCCTTGATTCACTCGATCTTCCTCGCCGCCACCTCGATCGCCCGGATGAGGCTGTCCTTCGGGATGATGGTGGCCACGGGGATCGAGAGGAGCTTCTCCACCGTGGGGCTGACGATGGGGGCGCAGACGAGGGCCCCGGCCCCGTCCCTCTCCGCCCGGACGGCGGCGACGATCGCCTCCTCAATGTTGGTGGCCGAGTACTCCCGGAGGACCAGGAGACGGTCGCCGATCTTCATCCTCTTCTCCTTGATCTCGTCGAGGACCGGGCGGGCCGCGATGACGGCGATGAAGCCGGTGTCGGCGCCCTCGATCTCTCTGATCGTCTTCACGATTTGGCGGAGGGTGGTGATG
>CAZHAO010000084.1:0-388 GCA_964530375.1 uncultured Methanotrichaceae archaeon | reverse complement strand
GTGATGTTCGGCTCCCGGTGGCCGGACATGATCTTGTAGAGGGTGGACTGGGGTATGGCTGAGATCTTGCTGAACTCCCTCGCACTCAGCCCCAGCTCCGAGAGGACCTCCTTCAAGGAGTCGCGGAGCTTCTCGTCGGAGACGAAGGCGGCCCTCATCAATCTCTCCGCATATGTCATCTTATTGTAGAATATCTTTCGATTATTAGTACTTTTGGGATTATATATAGTACTGGCCGGAAAATGCTTTATACGGACCCTTTCTTTCCTTCCGGCGGTGATGAAATTTGAGGAGAGATTTTCTTATCGCAGCTCTGGCGGTCGGCCTGGTGGCGGTGATCGCCCTCGGCTGCATCGGCACCGAAAAGGAGAAGAAGATCACCACCCTC
>CAZHAO010000083.1:0-7865 GCA_964530375.1 uncultured Methanotrichaceae archaeon | reverse complement strand
GCAGGGATCTCATGGCCCGATGGCATCCCGACGCCTGCATGGATCATTCAGAGCTCTGCAAAGAGATGGCTCAGAAGATCAACAGGGCTTACGAGATCGTCCTATTTTACTGCGAAAATTACGACTACCCCTTCGGCGAGGAGGAGCTGAGGCGGGAAGAGGAGGAGGGGTCGTACGAGAGATGGTGGCGGGAGAGGTTCGGAGACGACCCCCTCTGGGGCGGGACTAAGAAGAAGGGAACAAAATGATATCTCGCCTCTTCCTCCGGACCTCTTCGTATATGCCTTCGACCCGACCTGCTCTCCCCTCTTCATCTCACGAAGCTTGAGGGGCGTTCCGATGGAGCAGCTCCGACCTCCTGGGAAACTCAACCATCCCTTCTGACCTTCCCCCGGGCCAGGGAGGCGAAGACCCCGACGATGCAGAGGATGACGAAGACGGAGAGGATCGCCTTCACCGCCTCCAAAAACGAGGGGTAGACCTCAGGGGTCACCTGGACCCTTCCCATGAATATCGAGAGGGCGGTCATGGCGATCGCCATGGAGGTCATCATCCCCACCGATCTCATCGTCCCCACCATCCCCGAGGCGACGCCGTAGTACCTCTTCTCGACGGAGCTCATGATGGCGTTGGTGTTCGGCGACGAAAAGAAGGCGAACCCGAGCCCCAGGAGGGCGAGGATCGCGACGATCGACGGGAGGCTCGTATCGTAATCGATGGCGAATGCCAGGAGTATGAGGCCGAGGGCCGTGATCCCCATCCCCATCGACGCCACCACCTGGGCCTCGATCCTGTCCGAGAGCTTCCCCGCCCAGGACGATAGGGCCGCCTGGACCGCGGGCTGGGCCGCCAGGATGAAGCCGGCGTTTAGAGGAGAGAGCCCCTTCACCGTCTGGAGGTACAGGGTCAGAACGAAGGCGACGGCGAAGGTAGCTCCGTAGTTTATCAGGGCGGCGAGGTTCGAGAGGGCGAAGACCCGATTCTCCCGAAAGAGCCGGACGTTCAGGACGGGGCTTTTGCTTCGAAGCTCCACGGCGCCGAAGAGTACGATCCCCGCGACCCCCAGGCCGAGGTACGCCGCCCCCGCGTACGAGGGGAGGCTGGTGAGGCCGTGGACCGTCGATACGAGGGCGAGGCCGTATATGACCGACCCCGGCCCATCGAACCTCTCGCCGGAGGCCTCGATCCACTCGCCCTTCAGCTTTCGGACGGTGAGGAGGAGGACGCACGCGCCCAAAGGCACGTTGACGAGAAATATGCTCCTCCAGCCGAGGTACTGGGTGAGGACCCCGCCGAGGAAGGGCCCCAGGGAGAGGCCGAGGTAGACGGCGGTGACGTTGATCCCCAGGGCCCTGCCCCTCTCTCCGGGCGGGAATACGGAGGTGAGGAGGGCGACGGAGGACCCGGCGATCATGGAGCTTCCCATCCCCTGGAAGAACCGGAAGAGGATCAGGAGCGATCCCGAGGGGGGGAAGGCGCAGAAGAGGGAGAAGACCGTATAGGTCGCCATCCCCAGGTTGAAGAACCTCTTCCTCCCCCAGATGTCGGCGGCCCTCCCCAGGGGGACCATGAAGACCGCCACGGCCAGGAGGTGGGCGGTGACGACCCATCCCAGGAGGATCGCGTCCATCCCGAACTCGACCCCGATGGGAGGGAGGGCGACGCTTATCGCCGAGTTTATGAAGGCCTGAAGGAAGGCGGCCACGGTGGCTATGAAGAGGACGCTGCTTTTGCTCTCGGCTTCGCACATCCTTTTGGGGATTAGCGATCAGCTATTTACCTCCTCCCCTTATCGGCGGCCAGGATGAGGCTTCAACGGTGAGATATGGGTAAATATAAATCGTATCAGAAATTAATATTTGGACCATGAAGATCGTGGGAATATGCGGCAGCCCTCGGGAGAAGGCGACGGATCACGTCCTAAAAGAATGCCTGAAGATGCTGGAGGTGAGGGGGTTTACCACCTCCTTTTTCACCGTTCGGGGAAAGAGGATCAGCCCCTGCCTCCACTGCGACTTCTGCCTCACGAACAAGGAGTGCCGGATAAAAGACGACATGTACGAGGTCTACCCCCTCCTTCGGGAGGCCGACGGGATCGTCTTCGCGACTCCGGTCTACAACGGCGCTCTGAGCGCCCAGACGAAGGCGGTGATGGACCGGTGCAGGGCCCTAGCGGCCGCCGACTTCAATGTTTTCAGGGGGAAGGCGGGGATGGCGATAGCCGTCGGCGGCGACCGGATGGGCGGCCAGGAGCTGGCGATCTCTCAGATCATCACCTTCTACGTCCTGAATGGAATCGTCCCCGTCGGCGGAGGGTCCTTCGGCGCGAACCTCGGCGCCACCTTCTGGTCGAAGGACACCCTGGAAGGGGTGAAGGAGGACGAAGAGGGTTGGAGATCCCTCAGAAAGACGGTTCGGAGGTTCTCCGACCATCTGAAGGGCGTCCGGCCCGGTGAAGAAAAATAGATCAATTGGGGGACGAATAAAGTAAAGAACATATCCCCCTTAAGGGAGGGCAGCATCGATAGCCTTGGAGCTGAGACGATGATTGGAATGTCAAAGATTCAGATGGCCGCCGTCTTAATGCTGGCGGCGCTCGTCCTTTGGACCCTTTATGGAGCGTTCATTTCATTGAACATCAAAGAGCCCCCATACCAGGTCATCCAGACTTTGGATGACAATGTCGAGATCAGAGAGTACTCCGACCAGATCTGGGCCTCAACCCTTGCCGAGGATCAGAACCGTGGGTTCAGCCGCCTCTTCAGTTACATAACGGGCGCCAATGAGGAAGAGAAGAAGATCGAGATGACCGCCCCCGTAGTGACGGGGACTAGAGATGGAGAGATGTTCATGGCCTTCGTCATGCCCGAGGGTTTTGATCTGGATGGAACACCGCGGCCCCGAGACGAGAGGGTCAAGATAGAGCTGGTGAAAGGCAGAAGGATGGCAGTCATCTCATTCTCAGGATACGCCACCGATGAGGGCCGGAAAAAACAGATCGACACCCTCGAAAAGGCCCTGAAGGCTCACGGGATGGAGATCCGAGGCGATCCGATCCTCATGCAGTACAACGACCCATGGACCCCCCCATTCATGCGCAGAAACGAGGTGGGTCTGGAGGTAGCATGATGCGCATGATCTCTTGGTGTATCTGAAATAAGAAGTTCGGAGGAATCCAATCGATCGGGAGGAGGAGCATGTCCATGTCGGGAGCAAGCCGCCTTATAGCGAGAGATGCTGTCTTCTCCTCCTCTCTACCTCTTCAGCCAAAAGACGGGGATAAGGGGGATCAGTCCCTGACGAGGGGGCTCCAGTCACTTTTAAGTTAAGATGATCCAATAATAAGAGAGAGGTGGGGTAGTTGAGAGATTTCCCTAAGCCGATAGTGGTGGTGAGCAAGTGCATCGAGTTTGACCACTGCAGGTACAACGGCCAGATGATAGCTAGCGATTTTGTAAAGAGCCTTGAGCCTTACGTTGAGTTCTTGCCTATTTGTCCTGAGGTAGAGATCGGCCTAGGTGTTCCCAGAGACTCGGTGAGGCTCGTCTCTGAAGGTAGGGATAAAGATATGAGGCTTGTCCAGCCCACGACCGGACGAGACGTAACCTTGGATATGAAATCCTTCGCAGCATCCTTCCTTGATTCCCTTGGCGAGGTGGACGGCTTCATCCTCAAGGCCGGCTCACCATCCTGCGGCATCAAGAACACGAAAGCATACCCTGTCCCAGGAAGGTCCGCACCCATCTCCAAGAAAGCGGCAGGAATATTCGGCGCCGCTGTGCTGGCCCGTTATCCCTACCTGGCAGTGGAGGACGAGGGAAGGTTGAGAAATCCGAGGGTAAAAGATCATTTCTTGACGAAAGTCTTCACCCTGGCTAGCTTCCGGGAGGTGAAGAGTTCGGGGTCGATGATGGAATTGGTGCGGTTCCAGACAGAAAATAAGATGCTTCTTCTGGCCCACCACCAGGCAGAGCAGAAGATTCTCGGAAAAATTGCCGCAAACCATGATCACCAACCATTCGATGAGGTGGCTGCGGAGTACGAGATACATCTGAAGCGTGCTCTATTCAGAGTTCGAAGTTATACCTCCAACATAAACGTCCTCATGCACATCTTTGGTCATTTCTCAGGCCATCTCTCTGCGCGCGAGAAAGCCATGTTTTTAGAGAATATCGAGAGGTACAGGGACGGCAAAATCACTATCTGTCCTAACACAACCATCCTCGGATCCTGGGTTGAGCGGTTTGAGGACGACTACCTGGCGAGCCAGACCTTCTTTGAGCCCTACCCCAGGGACCTGATAGAGGTCGATCCCGCCGTCTCCCACAAGGGAAGAGATCTTTGAGGATAGCGAATAAGAAAAAGCATTCTAGAGAGGGCTAAATTGAGGTGCAAAGGGATTAAATTGGGAGGACAGGATAAAAGCATGTAGAATAATTAGAATTAAAAATGGAAGAAAGATCAAACTATAAACCGCTACCATATCCCAATTGTGGCTGCTCTTTTTGAACCTCCAAGAGTTTATCATTTTCAGGGTCACTACTTTGATAGCTTAGGCGTTATAGCTGCAAGATAGATCGCGGCCAAGGCTACAATGACATAGACGACTTTTTCTAGGATGGGCATCCATCCCAGTAGAATGCTCACCAGGTTATAACCCATGGCATATAGGCCCCAGTTAAGACCGCCGACTATCACCAGCACTATTGCCAATAGATCCAACGGAGCTAATTTGGCCAATTTGACACCTCCTTTAAGTCTAATACGTCAAACCGATTAATGAATTTTTCGACCTTATTCTAAATCCTCTATAGTCTTCTTGTCGTTATATAAATGTTTTGAGATTAATTTTTTAGTAACTATTCAGCTATCTTAATTCGGTCGCTTGACGCTGATTTTCGCTATAAATACATGCCGCCCATCAATTTGGGCCAATGAAAAACAATATCTTCTCCCTTTGTTTTTTTAAGTAGATCCTCGGAAAAACTGCCTGATATTCTGTTTCAGTTGACGTCTCCGACGTTGGAGCACGAAAGGTAAATAATCTCGGGTGGTATAAAAGGCTAACATGACCGATAAGAGACCAAAAAAGAAGAAGGTGGTCTGGGGGATCACCGGGAGCGGCGACCGGATCCGGGAGACGGCGGAGGTGATGAAGGAGATGAGGCGAAAGTACGACGACGATGTCGAGATCCGGGTCTACATCTCCAAGGCTGGAGACCAGGTGGTGAAGTACTACAAGCTCTTTCCGGAGCTGGAGACGGAGTTCGACAAGATCTGGGTCGAGGCGAACGCCAACGCCCCCTTCCTCGCGGGCCAGATCCAGATGGGCAGGTTCGAGTTCATTCTGATCGCCCCGGCCACCTCCAACACCGTCGCCAAGATCTCGCTGCGGATCGCAGACACAATGCTCACCAACGCCGCCATCATGAGCCAGAAGGTCCTCCTCCCCCTCTACATCATGCCCTCCGACTTCAAAGAGGGCGAGGTCACGACTAAGCTTCCCGACGGGAGAGATCTCAAACTGGTTATAAGAAAAGAGGACGTCGAGCACGTCCAGAAGCTGGCGGCGATGGAGGGGGTCACCATGCTGGAGAGGCCCCAGGATATCCCCGGCGTCTTCGATGAGCATTTCGGTCGACGCTGAGAGGCGACGAAAAGATGGTACCAGCGTCCAAGATGGCCGGATGGTGCTTGATGGTGGCGGACCCCCACTCCTCGCCACCTTCAAAACTAACTCTAAGAGAATGATCGCGATGGGCTTGTTTGGTCAGGAGGACTTCAGCTCCTTGAGCCTGGTGATCTTGTTCATAACATGGTCGGTCTCTGTCCTCTTGTTCGTCTCCAGGTAATCGATTATGTCGTAGAGCCCCTTCTTCAGCTTGTAGATCCGATAGGGCCTTCCCTTCCCCGGGTTCTTCTCGTCCCTCTCGGCTATCCAGTCCAGCTTTCGCAGCTCCCTCATGGCGATGCTGACCTCCGGCTGCCGGAGATCCGACCCCATCTCGATCTCCCTGCTGGTGGCCTCGTCGACGCAGGCTAGATACGTCAATACCTTCGCCACGTTCCTTTTAAGGCCGATCTTCATCAGTATCGATGCGAACTCCTCGCGTTCAACGTTCTGAGCGGGTAGCGAAACATTCCTCAATCCGGTCACCATTCTCTTGGTAGTTATAGATCCATATATAAGTTACGTTCAAAATAATTATCACCTAATCCGGACCGGGCGAAGGGGACGCCAGCTTCGATCCTGGATAATCGAAACTGATTTTACCAACCCTTTACGACTACAGCTCGATATATTATCGGTTTATGAGGCGATATCATGAGAGGACTCTACATCACCGACAGCTATCTCAAGAGCTTTGAGGCGAGGGTGGAGGAGGTCACAGACGGCAAGTTCGTTGTCCTGGACAAAACCGCCTTCTACCCCAACTCTGGAGGCCAGCCCCACGATTCGGGATTTTTCGTCCGGGACGGCGAGGATTTTCCCGTCGTATACGCGGGCCTCTTCGGCGGCAAGATCAGCCACGAGCTGGGACGGTCAGGGCTCATCGCCGGCGACGAGGTGACGGGGACGATCGACTGGGACCGGAGGTACCTCTTCATGCGGAGCCACACCGCCTGCCACATCCTCTCCGCAGTCATCTTCAGGGAGACGGGGGCGATGATCACGGGAAACCAGATCGGAGAGGATAGGTCCAGGGTCGACTTCAGCATCGAGGAGTTCGATCGATCGAGGCTCGCCGAGTACGTCGACATGGTCAACGAGATCATCAAAGAGGACAGGGCCGTCAAAACCGCCGTCCTTCCGAGGGAGGAGGCGATGAAGATCCCTGACCTTGTGAGGCTCGCCAAGGCGGTCCCCGATAGGGAGGAGATAAGGGTCGTGGAGGTGGAGGGGATCGACCTTCAGGCCTGCGGCGGAACCCATGTTCGAAGGACCGGCGAGATAAAGGGAGTCAAGATGCTGAAGGCCGAGAACAAGGGCAAGTCCAACCGGCGGGTCTACTTCGGAGTCTTGGAGGGGGATTGAGCTTGGACGAGATGGAGCTTTTGGGAAAGACGAAGGTCAGGGTCAAGGACGGGCGGGTCATCGAGACGGGGGAGCCCCTCATCAGGTGGTGTCCCCTCTTCGATAAGGTCCGGGGGATAAAGGAGATCACTCCCGAGGCTGCAGCCGCCAACATGGAGTTTAGGATGAAAGAGCACGGGATGTTCACCCCAAAAAGGAAGCTCGAGATGGACGTCTTCGTCGGCTTTGGCGCCTCTGAGGTGATGATGACGGCGACCTTGAGGGGCCTCATCGAGGGAGCTGTCACCGTCTGCGACGGCGCGGGGACAGTGGTGACATCAAACCCGAGCCTCATCCAGGGGATGGGAGGCTGGATCTCGGGGCTCGTCGAGACCGATCCGATCCCCGAGGTCCTGGCCGGGATCGAGGCGAGGGGCGGTCTCGTCCTGGACCCCAAGGCCGCCAAGATCGACCAGGTGGCGGGAGCGAGGCTCGCCGCGGAGAGGTGCTCGAAGTTTGCCGTCACAGTCGCCGACGCCGAAACAGCCGAGGAGCTCCGGCGCCTGGAGAAAGAGCGGGATATTCAGATCCTGATCGTGGGGGTCCACCTCACGGGGATAGGCGAGGAGGAGGCTGGCCGGCTGCTCGCCTGCGCCGACATCGTCACCAGCTGCGCTTCCAAGTTCATCCGGGAGAAGGTCAGGCCCCTGGTTCAGGTGGGGACAGCCGTTCCGCTATTCGGCCTGACCCAGTGGGGGAAGGAGGTTCTGGTGGAGAGGGCAAAAGAGGTGGACAGGCCGATCCTGATAAACACTATGCCTCTGCCGGTCCTGCCGGAGAATAAGCAGCC
>CAZHAO010000082.1:0-7918 GCA_964530375.1 uncultured Methanotrichaceae archaeon | reverse complement strand
CTTTGAATCTATGCAGATGGGGAAGGCGTCGACGTCGGCAAACCCCTTGAAGAGGATCGCCTTCCCCTCCATCACCGGCATCGATGCCGCGGCACCGATGTCGCCGAGCCCCAGGACAGCGGAGCCGTCGGTGACCACCGCCACCAGGTTCCCCTTGGAGGTGTAATCGTAAACCAGCCCTGGATTTTTAGCGATCTCGCGGCAGGGCTCGGCGACTCCGGGGGTGTAGGCGAGGCTCAGGTCCTCCCTCGTGCTGCAGGGAACCTTGCTTTTGATCGCGATCTTACCCCTTGATTTCCTGTGGAACTCCAGCGCATCATCTCGAAGAGCCATCCAAATCTCCCGCCGCCATTTCTCTATCCGTCCACATAAGTCTATCCAGCCGAACCGGTCCAGCGCCGGTCCAACCGAACCGGGGCCCGGGGCCAACAGATATAAACCAGAAGCTTGAACAAGAAGCTCCGGAGCCGGGGTGGCAGAGCGGACTAATCTTCTGTCTCCAAGGGGTCTGAAGAGTCCAAACGCGGCAGGCTCGAGACCTGTTGTCCCTTCTGGGACTCTTGGGTTCAAAATGAGGGGGCGAGAAAGCCCTTTCAGGAAAATCCCAACCCCGGCGCCAATAACCTTCATCCAAAAAGTTCATATCGCCGCGTTTCATCTAGCGGTGATCACCCGAGAGAATAAGCATAATAAGAGGAAACTTTCATGGCTCGATTTCCAGAGGCTGAAAACCGACTTCTCAATATGAAGATCTGCATGCGCTGCAACGCGCGAAACGCCGCCCGGGCAACCCGATGCCGCAAGTGCGGCTACAAGGGGCTTCGCGTCAAGTCCAAGGAGAGCAGAGGATAGACGATTCTGGGGCTGATGTTCTCATGATCGGTCCCGTCGAAGAGATGCTGGCGAAGGTCGTGGAGACGACCGGAGCCGCCCATCTCACCCTCATCGACCCCGACTCCCAGAGCCCCGAAGAGGCGGGGAGGATGGCCAGAGCTGCTGCCGAAGGCGGCACCGACGCCATCATGGTGGGGGGGTCTCTCGGCGCCGCAGGCCGCGCCCTGGAGGACGCCGTCGCGGCGATAAAAGAAGAGTCAGGGCTTCCGGTGATCCTCTTTCCGAGCGGCGTCTCGGGGCTCTGCTCCAACGCCGACGCCGTCTTCTTCATGAGCCTTTTGAACTCTCGGAGCGCGAGCTACCTCATCGAGAACCAGGCCCTCGGCGCGCCCCTGGTTTATAAATACAAGATCGAGCCGATCCCCATGGCCTACGTCATCGTCGAGCCCGGCGGGACTGTGGGCTGGGTCGGCGACGCGAAGTTGATCCCAAGAAATAAGCCCGAGCTCGCAGCGGCCTACGCCCTGGCAGGGAAGTACTTCGGCATGAGGATGGTATATCTGGAGGCGGGGTCGGGGGCGAAGAAGCCTGTGCCCCTGAAGATGGTGGCCGCTGTAAAAAGGGCTTTGGGAGAGACTCTTCTCATCCTCGGCGGAGGGATAAGGTCGGGCCAGGCCGCCCGCCCTCTCGTGGAGGCGGGGGCGGACCTCATCGTCACCGGGACTGGGGTCGAGCGGTCTGAGAACGTCGAGGCCTTCGTCCGCGAGATCGCGTCGGCGATAAAGGGCCTCTGATCATCTGATCTTTCGATCCATGGGCCTCCGATCGGTCCTTTTATGGCCAACCTTTTATAGTGTCTTTTCTGATCCCAATCCATGCCCCCTTCGTCTCAAAGGGCGGGAAAATTTCTCTCCGATCACGGGCTGGACGGCTTTCTCCTCCTGGGAGACAGCCTCTGCAACCTGGACCTCTACTATCTATCCCGCTTCCTCGCCCCCGACCGCTTCGCCCTCTTGGCCGCACCATCTTTATCCATCCTCGTCTCGGGGATGGAGGAGGGGAGGGCAAAAAAGGAGTCGTGCGCCGATGAGGTGGTCAGCACCTCCGATTACGGGATCGGAGAGAAGCTGGCGAAGTTCGACAGGACCGAGGATGCCTACGTCGCAGTCCTGAAGGAGTTTCTCCGGGACCGGTCCGTCAAAAGGCTGGGGGTTTTTGGAGACTTTCCCGTGAGGTTTTATCTCGATCTCGCCGCCGACTTCGAGATCTCCGTCCTGGATAGCCCCGTAAGAGAGATGCGGGAGGTGAAGACCCCCCCGGAGATCGAGGCGATCAAGTATTCTCAGAGGGCCTGCGAGGACGCCATGTTGGTCGCCATCGAGATGATCAGAAGATCCCGTCCCTCCGGCGAGTTCCTCGTCTTGGAGGGCGAGCCCCTCTCCTCGGAGAGGGTGAGGTCCGCCATCGAGGTCGCCCTCCTGGAGAGGGGCTGCGAGGCGGAGGATACCATCGTGGCGGGGGGGATAGACGCCGCCGACCCTCACTGCAGCGGCTCGGGCCCCCTGCCCGCTGACTCTCCCATCGTCATCGACATCTTCCCCCGCTCCAAACGAACAAGGTACTTTGCAGACATGACGCGGACCGTCCTCCGGGGCGATGCCGAAGAAGAGGTCGTCGAGATCTATGGGGCGGTGTTGGCGGCCCAGGAGGCGGGTATAGCCGCCGTCAGGGCGGGGGCTACGGGAAGAGAGGTCCATCTGAAGGTCTGCGAGGTCTTCGAAGAGCGGGGCTACCCGGAGCGGGAGGGGCGGGGCTTCATCCACTCCAGCGGCCACGGGGTGGGGCTTGCGGTCCACGAGAGGCCCACCCTATCCGAGGTGGGCAAAACCCTCTCCGAGAATAACGTCGTCACCGTGGAGCCTGGATTATATTACCCGGAGCTGGGGGGGGTGAGGCTCGAAGATCTGGTGGTGGTGAAGGACGGCGGATGCGAGAACCTCACGGGCCTGGAGAAGCGGCTGATCCTCTGAGGCGGAGTCTGACGAGGGAGTTTTGACGATAGGAGTCTGATATTTCATGGATGCGGAAGTTCTGGAGAAGTACAGGAGGGCCGGAGAGATCCTGGCGCGGGTCCGGGAGGAAGCGAGCTCGATGATCGATGTGGGGGTCTTGATCCTGGAGGTGGCAAACTATGTCGAGGAGACGACCCGAAAGCTGGGCGGCGAGCCCGCCTTCCCCTGCAACATATCCCGGGACAGGGTGGCGGCCCACGACACCCCCCGTCCCCAGGACGAGGCGGTCTTCGGAGAGGAGATGGTGAAGCTGGACATAGGGGTCCACATAGACGGCTACATCGCCGACTCGGCCGTGACAGTGGACCTCGGCGGCCACCCGGAACTGGTGGAGGCATCGAGGGCGGGCCTCGCCGCGGCGATAGAGCTGATGGAGCCCGGCGTCAGCACGGCGGAGCTGGGGGCCGCCATCGAGGATGCGATAAAGGGGTACGGCTACAACTCGGTCGCGAACCTGACGGGCCACGGCCTCGGCCGGTACCAGGCCCACGGCGAGCCCACGGTGCCTAACCGGCGGATCGAGAAAGGGATAGAACTCAAGGCAGGAGACGTGATCGCCATCGAGCCTTTCGCCACCGACGGGGTGGGCAGGATCTCGGAGGCGCGAGAGGCCGAGATCTTCTCCTTCGTCGCCAAGAGGCCTGTTCGGGCGCCCCAGGCACGAGCCCTCTTAAAACAGGTCCAAGAAAAATACTCGACCCTCCCCTTCGCCCGGAGGTGGCTCTCGGGGGAGAGGATCGATTACGCCATCGCCCAGCTCCTCCGGGCGGGGGTTCTCCATCGGTACCCCCTCCTCGTGGAGGCCGAGGGGGCCCTAGTCTCCCAGGCCGAGCATACGGTGATCGTCGCGGAGAGCGGGTGCGAGGTCACCACCGAGCCGAGGTGACCTTTGGGGCGATCTTCAGGAGTCCTCGCCGTCGTCCTCGGACCCGTCGTCTTCCTTGTAGCTGTCGTCCCCGATCTGGGCTGCGGATATGGCGTCGATGCCGTCGAGAAGCTCCGCCGTCATGCAGTAGGGGATGTCCGCGAAGGCCTCTTCGGGAAGGGCCTCTCCCCCGATCACCCTCGCCCCTATCTCGCTCAGGATCCCCAGGGCATCTTCCATCCGGCCCGCCTCCTCGGCGATGACCGCCCTTTTCACCATACCCCCCAGGTCCGTCTTCTTGTCGTAGCCTCCGTCGATGTAGCGCTGGCTGGCGAGGAATACGGCCGAGAGGGATGCGTTCAGCGACTCCAGCATCAGGTTCGCGTCCTCTCCGAGGGACTCGTCCCTCTCGGAGACGATATCCCTGATCTCGTCGATGGTGGACATCGCCTCCTCTTTGGATATGGTGCCGTGTTCGCATCTCGCGATGACCTTGAGGCAGGCCAGGACTACGTCGTCCATGGCGTAGACGAAGACCGCAGCGGACGGGTCCTCATCCGACTCCTTGAGGGTGAACCCGCTCTCCTTAATTTTGTTGATCCAGTTCTGCCATCGGCCCCTGGTGTAGAACTCTTCTTTCATAAGATCCTCTCATCGGTAAGCATCCGTCAGCGCCACCCGTTCCAGCACTAGGTCGGGGATCCTCTCCTCGCCCGCGGCCTCGATCTCAGCATCCCCGATCTCGAAGGCCTCCTTCACCGCCGCCCTGCTCCAGCGGGGGCCAGCGTCGTCGAGATCGATTATATCGGAGACCTCCAGAGGTGTGCCGTTCTCCACGACTATCAGGGCGACCCGCCGGGAGGCCTCTGATACGCCCAGAGAGAGAGCCCTCTCGATCTGTCTCTGGCCTGAGGCGTAGCGGAGGATCTCAAGGCCCAGGTCCTTGGCCACGTTCCTCCTCTCGGAGAAGGCCCGCACCGCCTTCTCGGCGGCGAAGGCGGCGTGCCGCTCGCTCACCACCACCGAGGCGTCCATGGCCTGGATGACGCAGCCGTGCCTATCTTGAGCCTCTCTCAAAGCCGCGAGAAAGGCCTCTTTATCCCTCGTCTTGGGCGTTCCAAAGAGGAGACGGAGCTCGCTCATCGACGAGTGGTTTGGCGACGGAGTTTAAAAGTTTGCGGTTGCGGTGCAGGGCGAGATGGGGACGACGGCAGGGAAACTCGATCAACCGAGATGAAATATAAAAATAAACTTGGCCCTTCGCGAGGCGGAGGTCTCGGACGGTCGAGGAGGCTCTCAGCACTCTACAGCGTCGCCCGGCTCCACGATGACCACCTCGGAATCGCAGAGGGTCTCCACCAGGTCCCTGAACTCCGCCGGGTCCTGCCTTATCTTCGGCCAGGTGTTGTAGTGCATCGGGATGACCAGGTGGGGCCTGATCCAGCTGGCGGCGATGGCCGCCTCCCGGGGCCCCATGGTGTACCTCCCGCCGATGGGAAGGAGGGCCACGTCAGGCCGATAGAGGTCTCCTAAAAGCCTCATGTCGCTGAAGAGGGCGGTATCCCCGGCGTGGTAGATCCTGATCCCGTCGTCGATGACGAAGCCCGCTGCTTCGCCACCACAGATCGGCGGATCGGTGACGGTGATGGCCGTGGAGTGGACCGCCGGGGTCATGGTGAAGAGGACGTCTCCCACCTGGAAGGACCCTCCGATGTTCATCCCCTCAGATCTGACCCCCCGGCCGTTCAGGTATCTCGCCACCTCTGAGACCGCCAGGACGGGAGAGCCCGTCCGGCGAGCTATCTCCTCGGCGTCGCCGAGATGGTCGGCGTGGCCGTGGGTGACGGCTACGAGGTCCGGATCGAGATCGTCCACGGGCTTCGGCGCCCGCGGGTTGTTCCGGACGTAGGGATCCACGAGGATCTTCACCGACTCGACGAGCTCAAAGCAAGAATGAGAAAGCCAGGTTATCTTCATCCGTCTTCACCCAGCCGTATCCGCCCGATCTTTGAAGGGCGGCGGTTCTAAGATTTGAGGAGCGGCCGACGGGCCGCTCCGGGATTAAACCAGTCCTGAACGCTGAAGTCTCAAGAGATCGGAGGTGTCCAGCTTCTCTCCCTGTCTGAACTGGGTGAGGATCTCCTCAGCCTCTTTCCTGGCCTCGGCCTTCACCTTATCCTCTCTCTTCTCTCGGTTCTTTTTTCTGAGACCCGTGATGATCTTGTCGAAATCGCGTATCTCTCTCTGAGTTCTGATGAACTCTCGGTGCTGCTTGTCGGCCGCCTCCTGGGCCGTTACGAACTCCCGATGAGCTGCGTCTGCCTGGGCCCTCACCTGGTCGGCCTCTTTGAAGGTGGCTATCATCTTGTCGTGGTATTCCTGGGCCAGCTCTGCGGACTTCGTTACGAGATCGTGGTATTCGGACGCCTTGTCCCTGAGCCCTTGGGCTTCGTCCAGAAGATCTCTGAGCACATCGTTCTTCTCCATCTGCTCCTTCCTCACCTTGAACTCGGCTCGGAGGGCTGCGATCTTCTCGACCAGCTGCTTCTCCTTGTCGGGGCTCAATACCTCGGTCTGCTGTTTGAACTCCATGTGGTCTATCTCTCTTCGCAGACCTCGGATGGACCGATCGCCGGTGAGGTTGTGCTTCTTCCTGATCTCGTCTATCTGAGCGTAGACGTCGTTGGTCTTCTCGTTGAACTCGTCCCGCTTCAGCTTCGCCTCAGCCACGTTCTTGTTGTACTCGTCACGGAGCTTCTTGAGCTCTTGGGCCTTGTCTATGAGCTCTTTCGTCTTCTTGTTCAGTTCGTTCCGCTCCGCGGCCCACTTGCTCGCCTCAGCGTTCAATTGGCTGCGACTCTCCTTGAAGTCGACGGCCTGCTGCTTCAGCCGGGCCTTCTTCTCTTCCAGTTCTGCCAGCATCCCCCTTTCGTCCTCCTTTTCCAGCCCCTGGGCTGGGTCTCGCTTCTTTCCCTACGGCACTATCCAGCGTCGGGCACCATCAACATCACATGCTTCATCAATCGACCAGATTCGGGGGAGATCTCTATAAAATCTCGACTCTCGCTGCTATCTGATGATCTTTTTCGCCGGTTTGGCGCGCCTGATGGAATAAGCGCGCGTTTCCGGCTCCCGCGAACCAAAATATAGCTCTTTCCCAAGATCGATGTCGATGGGCATGTGGCAATTTTTCTAGCTTGCCCCCTACGTATTAACCTTTTGGTCAGAATCGCCTCTCCGGGGGCAGATGAGAAATCCCATCTTCGATCTATCTGCCCATCTTTGGAGAGGTCGCCCGCCCTGTCCGGGGAATTCGACCACAATTTACAAGTTCGTCGGGGATTATGATATTATCTGTTGCTGGAGGAATCGCGTTGAAGCCTGAGATGTATAAAGGTATGCCCGCAGTTTTCAAGAGAAGGGACGGAAAGTTCGAGATAAAGATCCTGGTGACGGGGGGGATGCTCACCCCCGGCCAGGTTAAGCGGGTGGGAGAGGTGGCCGAGAAGTACGGCGCCGAGGTCCACCTCACCGTTCGGCAGGAGCTCTCGATCCTCGGGGTTCCAGAGGAGAGGCTGGAGGCGGCCTTAAGCGACCTCAAAGAGGTGGGGCTCGTCCCCGGCTCCGCGGGGATGACCTTTAGGAACGTCGTCTCCTGTCTTGGAGAGGTCTACTGCTTCAAGGCCGCGGCGGAGACGACTTCCCTCGCCAAGGAGATCGGGGAGAGGTTCACGGGTGAGAAGACGCCGGGACCCCTCAAGGTCGGGATAGGCGGTTGCCCCTTCCCCTGCACACGGCCCCAGTTCAACGAGATCGGGATCATGGGGCGGGTGAGGCCCGAGCTGGACCTCGATAAGTGTACCGGCTGCGGGAAGTGCGTCGAGGTATGCAAGGTGGGGGCGGCATCCGTCGTCGACGGAAAGGCGAAGATCGACTACGACAAGTGCGTCATGTGCGGCCGGTGCGTCGTGAACTGCCCCGGTGGGGCGAGGTACACCGCCGAGGACGGGTACATGATATTTGTCGGCGGGCGGGGGAGCTGGCCGCCCTACGAGGGGTGGATGCTCCGCGACTTCGTCCCAAGGGAGGAGATGTTGCCCCTCATCGGCCGGATCCTGGAGGTCTATCGGGCCGGCGCCAAGCCCGG
>CAZHAO010000081.1:0-7929 GCA_964530375.1 uncultured Methanotrichaceae archaeon | reverse complement strand
GTGGGGAGGGGCAAACTTGCCTCAAACCCCATCATGCCGCCCGGATATCGACGGTTATTCCGCACCGCGGCGAAGCGTCTGGACGAAGATCTCGCCCGCCTCGCCGTCCTGGAAGTATATCAGCTCGATCTCGTCCTCGGAGATGACCGTCCCCACGTCGTAGCCGGAGATGAACTCGGTCACGTAGAAAGTCTCGCCGTCGGCGGCGATGGCCCCGGCGAAGCCCTCGACGACGTCACCGCCGTCCACCTGGTAGGTCAAAGTCCCGTTGAAGAGGCGCCCGTTCTGCTCTGTGACGTTGAAGGCGAGGGTGCCGTAGGCCCCCTCATCGACGTAACCTGCAGCCGCGATATATCCAGGCCCGGTGCCCTCCCAGCTCCCGAGGAGGTTCGGGATCTCCGATGCGGAGGCCCCGGAAGCCGCCAGGAGGAGGGCCAAAAGTCCGATAGCACAAATCTTCTCCATGCTCCCTGATATGGATGATCTTTCGGATGAACTTTTCCTCGCCGGCCGACCTTCCCGATCCCGGCCCCCTTTCGACAGGAGAGATGCCGTTTTCATTCTGGACCTGCCGGATTCTGGGAACAAGATTTATTATGGAATAACGATAACTGACCAACCGTTGAAGGAGGATAGTCGATATGCCTGACCAATCGACTCAGGGATCAGGGAGAGGCAAGGGAAATAAGCGGAAGGTCCAAAACCCCAGCGTCTGCGTCTGCCCTCGGTGCGGCTTTGAGATCGAGAAAACCCCCGGCATCAACTGCCGTTCGATAAAGTGTCCGGAGTGCAGAGTTCCTCTGATGGGAAAGTGATATTCGATCCTTCAGGCGCCGTCGCCTGCCGGACAAAATCGCTTTTATATCTGTAGAGTTCGCCAGGAGTTCCTGATATTCTCCTTTTCCGATGAACGCTTTTCGAAACTGCCTGAAAGGGCTGGTATCCCGATCCCAATATCCTGGCCCGATCGCCGGAAGCGATCGGATTGAATAAGATAATCGTCCGTAGTCGTCGCCCTGGCCATGATGTTCGGGCTGCCGGCCTTGGAGGAGGAGTCGCCGGCAGCAGCCGGAAAGATGGCCGAAGACCGACGCCCTGATACCGCTGAGATTGTTGAGAGCCTCGATGAGGCCTCAGGGAACCTCAACGCAGTCGGTCTCAGATTTTTTAGAGCTTCAGAAGCTGAGGGCGCCCTTGGGGCAGGCCTCGAAGCACCGGCTGCACTTGAGCAGTCGGGCTTCTCGGCAATCTCGTTGCACTCAAGCTGCTTGGGGCAGAATGGGGCAGATCATCCGGATGAGCTCCGATCACCTCAAGAAGTCGGCAACCCTGTCCAGGAGGAGGTGAAGGTTGTAGCCGAGGAAGGAGGCGAGGGCGATGAAGAGCGCCTCCCCCGGGGCCGCCTCGAAGCCGAACCGGACGATGGCGAAGGAGACGAGGGCGTAAACGGCGGCGAAGACCGAGGAGTGGACGAAACCCCGGTGGTTCGGCATCAGCAGTCGGAAGAGGTTCCAGGCGACGACGGCCGCGAGGGCCGCTCCGAACCAGGCGAGGGCGAGGTTCGCGGCGGGGCTGGAGGTCAGATACAGATTTGGTCCCAGGTTCTTGAAGGCTGAGATCCCCACCGCCACCGAGACTAGGGGCTTTGCAGTCCTGTGGATCAGGGCCTCGGGATGGTCCATGTCCGGCAGGTCGGAGCCGAGGACGTAGAAGGCGTAGCCCAGGGCCATGGACATGAAGGTGGCATCGATGGGCAGACCGAGATGGATGTCTAGGGTCGATAAGATCAAAATCGCTATCGGATAGGTCAATATCCCCGCCAGAACGTGCTCGTCGTAGTTCAAGCCCTCTTCGCCTCCTTCGCTTCCGTCTCTTCCATCGTCTCAATCTCCTCCTTCGCCTCGATCGTCTTCTTAAACCTCAAATCCTCCAACCCTCAGAGGGCGATGACGGATGGAGATTTTACATCTTCTGCCTGCCGAAGAGGGAGAAGAGGATATAGCTTTTTATAGATTCGTTTCAAGAAATTAACAGGGTCGTCAAATGATCAGCTTGAGATTTCACGGCAGAGGCGGTCAGGGCGCCAAGGTGGCCAGCAGGCTTCTGGGGACGGCCGCCTTCCTCGAAGGGCTCTATGTCCAGGATTTCCCCCTCTACGGGGCCGAGAGGAGAGGGGCGCCCATCACCTCCTTCGTCCGCATATCCGTCGAGCCGATAAGGGAACGGGGGGTGATATCCGAGCCAGACGCGGTCGTCGTCATGGATGAAACCCTCCTCAAAGACCCGACGGCTTCGCCCCTCTCGGGGCTCAAGCCGGGCGGCGCTGTCCTGATAAACTCGCCCCTAACTCCCGAAGAGGCGATGTCAGAGCACAGGATAACTCAAGCCCGAGTTCTGACTCTGGACATGACCGAAATTTCTCTGGAGGTGCTCGGCGAGCCGATCCTCAGCACCCTCGCAGGAGCCGCCGCCGCCAAGATCGCCGGGATCGACGAAGAATCGCTGAAAGAGGCGATAAAAAGGGAGCTATTCGGGATCGTCGAGGAGAAGGAGGAGCTAGATCGAAACGTCGAGGCTGCAGCCCTCGCCTTTCGGTCGGTTCCCGCCGTCGACCTCAGACCTGAGGAGGCCGCCCTGGCTGGAAGTCCCGTCGTCAAGGTCTCCTTCGAGCCGGCCCTCGTCTCGAGCCCGGTCATCGTTGCCGTCGGCAACTCGCCCGGAAGAAAGACGGGGAACTGGCGGATATATCGGCCCGTCTTCGACCGCGATGTCTGCACAAGGTGCTCGACCTGTTTTGCGAGATGCCCCGAGGGGTGCATATCCCTCGACGATTTGGGATACCCGAAAGTCGACTACGAGAACTGCAAGGGCTGCCTCATCTGCGCCCGGGAATGTCCTGCGGGGGGGATCGGAAAGGTGAGGGAGGCAGAGGCAAAAAAGGAGGCGGCAGGATGAATAGGGAGATGCTGACGGGAAATATGGCTGCGGCCTGGGCGGTCCGGCTCTGCGAGGTCGATTACGTCCCTGCTTACCCCATAACCCCCCAGACGGAGATCATCGAGACCCTGGCAGAGTGGATCTCCGATGGGGAGATGGAGGCGAGGTTTGTGACCATGGACTCTGAGCACTCCATGATCACCGCCGCGGGAGCCGCCTCGGCGACGGGGGCGAGAGCCTTTGCAGCCACCTCCAGCCAGGGGCTCCTCTACGGGTTTGAGATGCTCTACGCCGTCGCTGGGTGGCGGGTCCCTCTGGTGATGGTCAACGTCTCCAGGGGGCTATCGGCCCCCATAACCCTGGAGCCGGACCACAACGACGTCCTGGCGGCCCGGGACTCGGGCTTCCTTTCGATCTTCTGCGAGACCTGCCAGGAGGTCCTCGACTCGGTGATCATGGCCTTCCGAGTGGCCGAGGACGAGAGGGTCCTTCTGCCGGCGATGGTGAACATGGACGGCTTCTACCTCTCGTTCACCCGGGAGCCGGTGGAGATCCCCGACCCCGAGGCGGTGAGGGAGTTTCTACCCCCTTACCGGCCAGAGCACGCCTTCTTTCGAGCGAGCAGGCCCATGGCCCAGGGGGTCGCCGTCCTCGGCGGGGCCGGATACTCCTACTTCAAGTACCAGATGCACCTGGCGAGCCGGAAGGCCCTGGAGGTCTACCGGGAGGTCGCCGGGGATTTCGAGGCGATCTTCGGCCGAGGACAAGGGACCGTCGAGGGGCACGAACTGGAGGATGCAGATCTCGTCCTGGTGATGGCCGGCTCCTTCTCCACCCTCGGCAAGAGGGCGGTTTCCGAGGCGAGAGTCCGGGGGATCAGGGCCGGCCTTCTCAGGCTGCGGCTCTTAAGGCCGTTCCCGAGCGAGGACGTCAGGAGGGCCCTCCGGGGGAAGAGGGCGGCGGCGGTGATCGACCAGAACATCAGCGTCGGGATGGGAGGGATCCTCCACTCGGAGGTGGCGGCCGCCCTCTACAGCCTGGAGGACCGGCCCCGCCTCCTCTCGTTCATCGGCGGCCTCGGCGGAAAGAACATCAGCCCCCGGGAGTTTGAGTTCATCTTCGACCAGATGGCCAAGTCTGAAAAGGAGGGGGGCGAAGAGAAGATGGAGGGCGAGACGGCCGAGGTCGCTGCCTGGCTCCTCTACACCGAAAAGGAGTTGATGGAGATCTCAAACTTGAAGAAGATCGCAGGAAAGGAGGCAGAGCCGTGAATCCCCCCCTGAAGTCCCTCAAGGATATCCCGAAGGAGGAGATCCTCCTCCCCGGGACCCCGGCCTGCGCCGGGTGCGGGGGCCTCCTCGCCCTGAGGCACGCCCTGAAGGCCCTGGGCGAGAAGGTGGTGATAGTCAACGCCGCCGGATGCTTCACCCTCCTCGCCATCTACCCCCTCACCCCCTTTCGGAGCTCCTGGCTCTACACCGCCATGGCCTCTGCCCCCGCCGGAGCCCAGGGGGTGAGAGACGCCCTCGACGTCCTCATCGAGAAGGGGAGGCTCGATCCCCAAGAGGACCTGAAGGTGGTGGTCCTGACCGGCGACGGGGCCGCCTACGACATGGGCCTCTCGTCCACCTCGGGGGCGATTCATCGGAACCTGGACTTCTACTACCTCTGCTACGACAACGAGGCCTACGGGAACACCGGCTTTCAGAAGTCGGGGGCGACGCCCCGAGGATCGAAGACCGCCACCACCCCGCCCGGAAGCCACCAGCCTGCGGGATCGCATCTTCCCAAAAAGGACCTCTTCGAGATCTGGAGGAGCCACGAGCCCCCCTACCTCGCCACCGTCTCGCCGGCGTACCCCGTCGACCTGATCAACAAGTTCAGAAAGGCGGAGGAGCATCGGGGACCGAAGCTCTTCATATCCCTCGCCCCCTGCCCTCCCGGCTGGGGAATGGACCCCTCCGCCTCGGTGGAGGTGGCGAGGCTCGCAGTGGAGACGGGGGTCTGGGCCCTGAAGGAGGCGGTCTATGGCGAGGTGAGCACCACCTTCGTTCCTCGGAAGTTCAAGCCGGTGGAGGAGTACCTCGCCTGCCAGGAGAGGTTCGCCCACCTCTTCCGGCCGGTGAGGCAGGAGGAGGTCCTGAGGGAGATCCAGGCGGGGGTGGACGATTACTGGAGAGGCTGGAAGGATCAGATTCGCTGATCCTTCGATCCCCACCAGCTACGGCCCCTTGCCGATGGTCTCAAACCCGCTCCAGGCCCACTTCGGCACGTCCCACCATTTGTGCACCAAAGTGTTGTTCGTCCCTCTGGCGAAGATGTCGGTGCGACTAGATCCACTGTAGACCGCCGCTGGAGCTGAAGTCAATTCTCCGCCTAATGGCTGCCAGCTACCCCATTTCGATTGCTGTCCATCCCACCTGATGATGTATAAAGCGTTGTCTTCCCCTCGGATAAAGACGTCCAATATATATTCGCCCGGAGATGATACCGACGGTGCTGAGTTCAAAATCCCATCAACCGACTCCCAGTCGCTCCAGGTCGAAGACGCATACCATCTGTGAATCAGATCGTTATCTTTACCCCTGGCGAAGACGTCGATGCGACCCGGACCCCAGGAGACCGCCGCTGGAGCTGAAGTCAATTCTCCGCCAAACGACTCCCAGCTGCCCCATTTCGACTGCGATCCATCCCACCAGATGTGCCATAAGGCGTTGTCTTCCCCTCGGACAAAGACGTTCATGCTATTTTCACCCGCGGAGGATACCGCTGGCGCCGAGGTCCAATTCCCGCCTAGCGACTCCCAGTCGCTCCAGGTCGACCCATCCCCCCAGATGTGCCACAGGGCGCTATCGTTCCCTAGAGCGAAGACGTCGATGCGACCCGGACCCCAGGAGACCGCCGCTGGAGCCGAAGTCAATTCTCCATCTAACCGCTCCCATGCGCTCCAGGACGACCCGCCCCCATACCTGTGATACAGGGCACCGTCTATACCTCTGACAAAGAGGTCCAACCGGCCTTCGCCCCAGGATGATGCCGCGACAGCAGGATCTTCTTCAGAGAAGAAAGCTGGTACTACTTTCTCGGCCTCCTTCTCCGTCGTGGCGTTCGATTCAATGTCGGTACCCGCCTCCTGGGTGCTGTCCCTGTTGGGCTCCAGGCTTGTGAGGATCGGCGGCTTATCCGATATCTCAGCTCCATCGGAGCCGTCAGTCTCATTTATCACTGTGCTGCTAGTTATCGCTGTGTTATTTATCATTGTGCTATTTATCATTGTGCTATTTATCATTGTGCTATTTATCATTGTGCTATTTATCCTGTAGTCGTCACTTTCCGAATGGTGGCCGTCCCTCACCGACACCCTGACCTTGTAATTTCCGTTTTCTGAAGGAGACCAATCCCACCAGTTCTGACTGCTCCAGTCCTGGGCCTCAGCCCAAAGTCCCCCGGAGGGGACCTTCAATTGGAACCTGTAGTAAAGAACATCGTCGTCTTTGTCCTCCGCCTCGGCGATCCACTTGATGACCGTCCCCGACTCCTGGGAACTCTTATTAATTGGCACCAGGTTTTTGAGCACCGGCGGCTCATCTACCTTATCATCAGGGGAGATTATATCGGAAATTATTCCAGAACTAATAAGGGCACCCCCGATCACCGATATGGCGCCTATGATAGCTATAAGGACCTCCTTCTCCATAATGGGTTTCAGTGTTAGTTCAGGTTAAAGAATATTTTGGCTATGACGTAGCGGGTAATCTGCCGCAGTATTGCCAGAAAGAAGCTGAATTCGAGAAAAATCTGGTAAACGCCCATCCAAAAGATTGGATGGTTTCGGCTAAAGATAGTAATATCCCAGCCCCGAATGAGCCCTCAGCCCACACCTGGCCGACGGAATCACCGGATTTCAGAAGTCGGAGGCGACGCCCGAAGAGGCAGGAGGGTGCTGCGGGAGATCCGGGCGGGGCGGACGAGTGCTGGAGAGAAGGGGTGGATTGAAGAGCAGCTCACTCCAGAGGCCACTCCCCGACGGCCGAGTCGACCTCCTCCATCAGCCGGATCGTCTCTTTGAGGGCGACGATCACCTTCTGGTAGACGGTGAGGTCGTCGTAGGAGAGCTGCATTCCCCTCCTATCCTTCAGCCACTTGTCGCAGACCTGGTAGCCGCCCACCTGAAACTCCCAGACCTCGGGAGGGACGCCCTCGAAGTATTGGCTTTTGTTGATGTAGACCCGCCCAGCCTCCAGGACCGCGCCGTCACCGTCGGCGCCGCCGTCGCCACCTTTCGACCCTGACCCGGGACCGACCTCCCCCGACGCGAAGTACTTCGGGCGGCCCTTCTCCACCCGGTTGTCCCCGACGACGGGATAGCGGGTGATCGTCTTGGCCAGGAGCGGCGATTCGAGGAGGTGGAGCCCCACCAGCTCGCCGCCGAGCTTCACGAGCTTTCGGAACTTCTCACGATCCGACGTCAGGGGCACCCTTGGAAAGTCGATCTTCAGAAACTCGGCGTATCTCTCCCGATAGGTCGGCGAGAAGAAGACGGCGTAGATGTAGCCGAAGACGTCCTCCGGCCCGAAGGTCGCCTCCAGGTCTCCCCTCCCGTCGGGGACGAATTCGAGGCCGAGCTTTTCGGCGAAGTCGGCGACGAACTCGGGGCTGAGGTTCGGGATGCGGCCATCCTTTCCCGGCGGCCAGTCGGCGCTGGAAAGGGATTTCTGGCGGGGCGCTTCGTTCCCGGAGGTGGGGTAAAGGTAGAGGGGAAAGAGCGAGTTAATGTCATATGCGGCACAGGATTTATGGCCGCAGATATGGCGGGTAGCCAGCACATCCCATTTATCTTTCGTTTGCCGAGTAGTTATAAATCCTAAATTTTCACCCGCCAACATGTGACGCATAACTTCCCAGGCTGGCCGGCTAGTCAAGCCGGGAGAATAATAGAGATATCCATCGGTCATCGGTTAAGGATCTGTTTAAATAGTCTCGCTGATTTTT
>CAZHAO010000080.1:0-7934 GCA_964530375.1 uncultured Methanotrichaceae archaeon | reverse complement strand
GTGTCGAAGACGTTCGACGAGAAGGTCCGGGCCGAGCTCTGGGGGACGTAAGATAGGTTCCTCGCGATCTCCATCCGGTCCATCTTCGTCACCTCCCTTCTATCGATGAGGATGCTGCCCTTCTCCGGCGATAGGATCCGATCGATGCACTTGATCAAGGTCGACTTTCCCGAGCCGTTCGGCCCCACTATTGTCACCAGACGTGAGGGCCCGATCTCAAAGCTGACGTCCTTTAAGATCGTTGAGCTGCTGTAGCCGAATTCGATTCCCTTTGCCTGAAGCTGGATCATCATGCCCAAAACTCCCTCCTTTTTCCTTTCAACATAAGATACATGAAGAACGGAACTCCGATCACGCTGGTCATGATCCCCGTCGGTATCACCGTCGGAGCGACGATGTTCATGGCGACGGCGTCGGCGGCGACCAGAACTACGGCCCCCAGGATCCCCGACGCCGGGATCAGAAACCGATGATCTCCGCCGAGGATCATCCGGGCCATGTGGGGCGCCACAAGCCCGATGAACCCGATGGTGCCGGTGAAGCAGACGACCGTCGCCACCACCAGGCTTGAGACGAGCATTATGTACACCCTGACCCTATTTGCGTTCACCCCGATGCTCTTGGCGGTCTCGTCGCCGGCGGTCATGATGTTCAGATCCCAGGCCTTGAGCATCAGAAGGGGCATGCATACGGCGAAGACCCCAAGGATCAGGGGGATCTTGGCCCAGGAGAAGGAGGCGAGATCCCCCATCCCCCATGACGTCATGAGCCGAAGCTGCTCGTCGGTGGCGAAGTAGTGGAAGAGCTGGCTCATGGCGGAAAAGAAGTAGTTGACGGCGATCCCCGCGAGGATCAGGGTCTCCGAGGTCGCCCCCTTGATCGCTGATAGCCCTATGATGAAGCCGGAGCAGAGGAGGGCGAAGAAGAAGGCGTTGCCTATGAGGACGTAGGGACCGCCCACAAGCGAGATCCCCAAGACCGCGGCGATGGATATGCCGAACTGGGCACCAGCCGATATCCCGAGGGTGAAGGGGCTGGCGAGGGGGTTTTTCAATACCGCCTGCATTACGCATCCGCAAGCTCCAAGGCCGAACCCGGCGAGGATACCGCCAACGATCCTCGGAAACCTTATGTTCCAGACGACCCGCGATGTAAGAGGTTCAACTTCGAAGTAGTTGGGATAGAACCGATCGATGAGGGCCTGATACGCCTCGGCGACGGAGATGTTCAGGGGCCCGAGGGTTATGATCACCCCCGTCAGGATGATGATGGAGGCGACGATCATCGCCATGAAGAGATACCGTGCGAATACGAAGGAGTCGTGGGCCTCCTGCATCCTGCTCCTCTTTCCCTCCCGGGTCGTTATTCGCCTCACCATCTTCGTCATATCCATCACCCGGCCTTACTTCCCAACCACGGCCTTCGCCAGCCCCGCAGTGGCACAGATATCCTCGGCCGAGCGCCTGGAGGCGTCGGAGCCCGTCGAGACGACGATGAGGTTCTTCTCCTTGGCGATCTCGGTGAGGGTCTGAAACTCTCTCAGCTTCAGGGCGGAGGGCTTCTCCTCGTAGAGGGTCGCAGCCTCGCTCATCCTCTGGGACGCCTGGAACTCGCCCTCGGCGAGGATGATCCTCGCCCTCTTCTCCCTCTCCGCCTCCGCCTGCCTTGCTATAGCCCGGAGCATGTTCTCGGGAAGGGCTACGTCCCTCAGGGTGGCGGTGACCACCTTGATCCCCCAGGGGTCGGTCATCTCGTCCAGAATCGTCTGAATCTCCGCGTTCAGCTCGTCCCGGTTGGAGAGGATGGTATCCAGCTCGTTCTGGCCCAGGACATCCCTCAGGGTCGTCTGGGCGAGGAGCGCCGTCGCTGCTCCGTAGTCCTCCACCTCCACTATAGCCCTCGTCGAGCTTGTGACCTTATAGTAGATGATGGCGTCAACCTCGACGCTGACGTTGTCGCTGCTTATCACCGTCTGCCTCGGGACGTCCAGCTCCCGGACCCTCAGGTCCACCTTGACGATCCTGTCGACGATCGGTATTATCAGAAATAGGCCCGGGCCCTTCTCGCCGAGGAGCTTTCCGAACCGAAAGACGACGGCCCGCTCGTACTGCCTTGTGATCTTCAAAGATGAAAATAGTATCAGGCCTAAGGCCAGCAAGCTGGCCAAGAGCCGGATGTCAAATGCCACTTTTCTGTCCTCCTGGAATTGCGGATCCACAAAATTTTAATTCTTCATGAGCTTTCCGACTTGGGCCACCATATCATGGCGCTCTTCGTCCTCCTCCTGAAGATGAGGCCACCGCCGTTTTTGTCTTCAAGATTTTTCGCGAGATACTCCCTCAAGAGGGGCTCGCTCTCCTCTGGAACCTCCCTCCTCGCCTTCCATCGTTCGACTGCCTCGTCGAGGCTCTCGTAGCGCTGAACGTGCTCTGCGTCTCTAATCTCGACGTTGGCGTAGATCCCCATGTCGTGGAGGATGTTGTAGAGGAGCATGTAATCGGATCGGAAGCCTCCACCTCGCCTCGGCGGCCTATCATAAACCCGCTCCCAGAGCTCCTCCTCGAAGTCGTCGAAGAACCACTTTCCAGCGGCGGTGAATACGTAAACGCGTTTCTTAGCCGCAGCATCCATCTTCGCCAGGGCCTCCTGGAGGTCGAACATCCCCAGGGAATGAGAGGCGATCACCACATCGTGGGGCTCGATGTCCACCCCGAGCCGGACGTCCTCCCACCTCTTCTGGATGGCCCTGTAGTTGGAGAGACCCTCCTCGGCCATGTTCTCAGCGAGATAGCCGAGCATCCCTGCCGACTGATCGACGGCCGTCACCTGCTTTGCAATTTTAGCGATGGGAACGGAGAGGCGGCCTGTTCCAGCGCCGACGTCCAGGACGGTGCAGTCTGGATCGAGCTTCATGCTTGCCACCTGCCTTTCTGTCCGCTCGCTCCGCTCTTTCGTCGACCTGTTGAACTCCTCGGCCCTCTTATCCCACATATCTCCGGGTTTTTCACGTCCTCGTCTCCTTCGCCCCTCAGAGATCATCGCCTTTCGAAGCTCGTTCCAGTTTATGATGCCGGTCAATCTTTTTCCTCCGTTATTTCTGTATAAATGGTGAAAGTTGGGAGGAATCATCGCCTACCCCCCAAAATCTCCAAAAGCTACTGCGAGTCCAGGTACTCCCTCGGCCAGACTAGGTAGTCTGAGTAATCCGAAAAGACGCCGTCGACCCCGAGGAACGCCTTGAAGATCTCGTTCCCCTCTTTCTCCAGATCCAGATCCTTGAACTCTTCGGGGTGGAAGAGCTTCGCCATGTAGATCACGTTGAAGAGGCTTCTGTCAGGCGGGTTGCCTCTGCAGTGAGGAGAGAAGCAGTAGTAGACGTTGCCGTTCTGGATTGCAGATATCGATTGGAGGTCGGGCGAGGCCAATATGAACCCGAGGGAGTCGTTGTTCTGGGAGCTGCTGCTGGCAAGGAGGATGTAATCCGGGTCCCAGGCGATGATCTGTTCGATCCCGACTATGGAGGTTCCCTCGCATTCCGCTGCCACATTGATCCCGCCGGCGATATCTATCGGCTCATATTTGGGCTCGGTGCGGGTGAAATCGCGCCCTTCCTTCGGATCGTAGAAGCCCGCAGTAGCGCCTCGTGAAGCGTAGTAGACCGTCGGCTTTTCGCTCTCGTCCAGGGTCTCCGTGACAGATCTTACCATATCGAGTTTGGATTCGATGAAGCCGATGAGCTCGTCTGCCTCGTCCTCCCTCTCGAGAAGGTCGCCTATCACCTCGATCTGGTTGTAGAGGCCGCCTTCATCGCGGCTGTACGTCCAGCCCCTACCATTGGCCACCACACTGGGGCAGCCCACCTTATCTTCGAACTCCTCGGCATTGGTTTCGCTGGACGTGATGATCACGTCCGGAGTGAGGGCGGCCATCTGCTCGTAGTAAATATCGTATCGCGTGCTCGTCTCGGGCAGATCCGACAAATTTCCGCCGAGGATCGAGTTGTAGCATTCAATGCATCCCTCTTCGAAGGTCTCGAAGGTGGTGGGGCAGAGGCACGACTTGACGGCCTGCTCAGAGGCGACCACCTTATCGCCATCGCCCAGGGCGATGACTATGCGGCAGGTGTCCGGCTCTCGGGTGATGATCCGCTCCGCGGGCTTGTAGAGAGTTACCTCACGGCCCGCGGAGTCGATGATCGTCCTTGGGTAATTTTCGTTTATGTGCTTGATCTTCTCCAGCTCTTCGGCGGTGACGCTTCCACCGTCGCAGGAGCTTTGGGCTGCCTCCAGCTCCTCATCCGAGACTATCATATCGCCGTCCAGGTCGCCGGGAACCGCCAC
Source organism: uncultured Methanotrichaceae archaeon (assembly GCA_964530375.1). Classification (GTDB taxonomy): domain Archaea; phylum Halobacteriota; class Methanosarcinia; order Methanotrichales; family Methanotrichaceae; genus Methanocrinis. Next base: position 3,594 of record CAZHAO010000080.1, on the reverse strand, counting down.
ATCGTAGGCCGCTGCCGGCAGGGCCGCAAGCGAGATCGAGATCGCCAAAAGAAGGAGAAGGGGCAATCTTACGATTTTGCTTGTAATTTCTCTTATTTTTCTCATTTTTATACCTCCTAATTTGTAACTAAATTCTACGATGCTAAGAATAATAGGCTATATTTATCAGTATTGGTGATAATAATGTGAAAATAATGATTAGAATAGAGTGATAATGATAATCAAAGACGGAGATATGTCAGGAATATTCGAGAAGTGACTCAAAAAGCCGTGATTGTAGTTCATAGAAAAAAAGTAAGTGTTTAGCCCCCCCCCTCAATCGATTACACGATGTTGGTTCTTGTCATTGAATTCACGCAGACAAACATCGTGCGGCAAGTTGAAAAACGATATCTATCGCCGCAGTTACTCGATATTAAATCAACGAAACTGGCAGCGTGAGAGCCAAAAAATGGCTTTGCCGATGCTGATTGAGGTGAGCTAAACACATACGAAAAAAACAACTATGGGATTATTCGGCGAGATCCATAAATGCAGATGGATCATTTTAGGAATCTGTTCCAACTGCCCCACCAACGACCTAATCTCGTCTTGCAGAATAATACAGGAGTTTTTCCTGATCACGAGCTTTCCGACTTGGGCCACCATATCATGGCGCTCTTCGTCCTCCTCCTGAAGATGAGGCCACCGCCGTTTTTGTCTTCAAGATTTTTCGCGAGATACTCCCTCAAGAGGGGCTCGCTCTCCTCTGGAACCTCCCTCCTCGCCTTCCATCGTTCGACTGCCTCGTCGAGGCTCTCGTAGCGCTGAACGTGCTCTGCGTCTCTAATCTCGACGTTGGCGTAGATCCCCATGTCGTGGAGGATGTTGTAGAGGAGCATATAATCGGATCGGAAGCCACCGTGTCGCCTCGGCGGCCTATCGTAAACCCGCTCCCAGAGCTCCTCCTCCTGGTCGTCGAAGAACCACCTGCCAGCAAAGGTGAAGATGTAGACACGCTTCTTCGCCGCGGCATCCATCTTCGCCAGGGCATCCTGGAGGTCGAACATCCCCAGGGAATGAGATGCCATGACCACATCGTGAGGCTCGATGTCGACCCCCAGCTCGACGTCCTCCCACCTCTTTTGGATGGCCTTGTAGTTGGAGAGACCCTCTTCGGCCATGTTCTCTTCGAGATAGCTGAGCATCCCTCCTGACTGATCGACGACCGTCACCTGCTTCGCAATTTTAGCTATGGGGACGGAGAGGCGGCCTGTTCCTGCGCCGACGTCCAGGACGGTGTAATCCGGATTGAGCCGGAGGCTTGCCACCTGTCTTTCTGTCCCCTCGCTCCATTCCTTCGTCGACCTGTTGAATTCCTCTGCCCTCTTATCCCACATCTCGCCGGGGTTTTCACGATCCCTTCTCCTGTGCCCCACAGGCATCATCGCCTTTCGAAGCTCGTTCCAGTTTATAATGCCGGTCAATCTTTTTCCTCCGTTTTTTCTATATAAATGGTGAAGGTGGGGAGGAATCATCGCCGATCCCCCCACCCACGAAATTTACTGTGAGTCCAAGTACTCCCTCGGCCACACCAGGTCGTTTGCGTAATCCGAAAAGACGCCGTCAACCCCGACGAACGCCTTCATGATCTCGTTCCCCTCCTTCTCCAGGTCGATATCTGCAAATTTATCCGGATAGAGGATCTTGGCGATGAGTAAAACGTTCAGGAGGTTCTTGTCATGCGGGTATCCATAAGAATACACGGGGAAGACGGTGTAGACCCGGCCTTCCTGGACTGCTTTTACCGACTGGAGCTCCGGCGAATTCAGGATGAAGTTCACATCGCTACCAGCGAGGAGGATGACGTCGGGGTTCCAGGCGATGATCTGCTCCAGGGCGACATTCAGGTCATCATCCCCGCCGGGGCAGTCTTTAGCGACGTTAATCCCACCTGCCATGATGAGGGGATAGTAGGTATTGACCGTACGAGTGAAATCCCGCCCCAGCTTGGGGTCGAAGAACGTTGTCCCGCCGCGTGGAGCGAAGTATACCGTGGGCTTCTCGCTCTCCGGTATGGTATCGGTGACATCGGTCACCATCTTCACCTTGCTATCTACGAGTGCGATGAAGTCCTCGGCTTCTTGCTCTCTCGAGAGCACCGCACCTACAGTCCGGGCATCGTTTATTAGCGATTCATAGGTAAAATTAGGGCCTGCGACGAAGACGGGCGCACCTACGCGCTCTTCTATGTCGTCTGCCTCCAATGCAGACCAGATAGGTGGCAGGATCAGGTCGGGCCTGAGCTGTGCCATCAGTTCATAGTTTGGTTCTCCGCTGGGGCCCGAGGAAGCCACCACCGGTAGGTTGGCGAGCCCGCCGGGAACGACCGTTTCCCAGCATTCTTTGCAGGCGGGCCGTTCTTCTTCGGTCGATTCGTTGATCGTTGGGCAGATGCCGCCCCAAGTTACACTGGCCGAATCGGTTCCGACAATAAGGTCTCCTGCGCCGAGGGCGATCACCATCCGGGTGCCGTCGGGATTGGTGGTGATGATCCGTTCCACGGGCTTGTATAAGGTAACCTCTCGGCCCGACATGTCGGTTATAGTCCTCGGATAATTTTCGTTGATCTGCTCGATCTTCTCCAGCTCGTCGGCGGTGATATTCCCATCGTCGTAAGAGCGTTGGGCTGCCTCCAGCTCCTCATCTGAGACGATCAAGTCGCCGTCCAGGTCGCCGGGAACCACCACGTCGTAGGTGACAGCCGACACGACCGCAAGCGAAACCGAGATCGCCAAGAGCAGGAGAAGGGGCAAACTTACGATTTCGCGAGTAGTTTTACTTACCAATTCCATCTCTATCCACCAGAATTTATGATTGATTCTTACTTGGTTGAGAATAATAGACACCTATTTATCCCTTTTGATGAGTCATGGGTAGTCTACCTATAACGTCGGATGGGTGTAGCAGACCCCCTCGGGTCCCATGATCATCGACATCGGCCTCGCCCTCTCAAAGTCCATCCCGCCCCTCTCATCGAAGAAGTCGTCGTTTCCCTCCAGGTGGACGACCCTTCCCACGATGAGGGAGTACCTCTCCCGGAGGATCTCCTCAACGAGCTCGCACTCCATCCAGGCGACGCATCCCGCGATCCCCGGCGGTTTCACCTTCTCCGAGGGCCGGGGCGAGAGGCCCGCCTCCTCAAACTCGTCGACCTCGGGCGGGAAGCTCTTCGCGCAGATATCGACCGCCTCCGCCATGTCCACGGTGGGGACGTTGACGACGAACTCGCCGGTCTCCCGGATGTTGTCGAGGGTGTCCCGCTGGAGCCAGGAGGCGATGGCGATCTCGTCGAGAGGCCTCAAGATCGGCATGATGCACCCCCAGGGAGCGGCGTTTCGCACGCCTTCCTTCGATATCGTCGATATTAGGACGACCGGCATCGGCAGGACCTGCCCTCTCATATTCGGTTTCAGAATCATATCAGATCACCAATATACTCTTTGATCTGAATTGATAAGACTTTTCGCTCCAAATCACATAATTTTCCGCGATCCCGCCAGCTCGGAGGCGATCGGCCTCGCGGAGGCGGGGAAGGGCCCCGATCCCGATTCA
>CAZHAO010000079.1:0-7944 GCA_964530375.1 uncultured Methanotrichaceae archaeon | reverse complement strand
CCAGGATGGCTAAGTGATTAAGATCGCTCAAAATTGATGCTCACCGAGGTTTTCATGGACCTAATGACGGGTACTCTTCCGGTGACCTCCTCAATCATCTTCTTTAGGGTCTCGGAGTCACCGTCCGCTGCCAGGCGGACCTTTATTTCGATCTTGGTTATCTCCCGGCCGTCCGCAACCTTCTCCAAAACTCCCACAGCCTCCGACCTGTAGGACCGGAGGGCGACGTTGTACTTCTTTGCTCTTGTAATGGTGGTGGTGAGGACGCAGGCATTGGCTGCAGCGACGAAGAAGTCCTCCGGGGATGGGAAGCCCTCGATGCCGCCGAACTCTGCTGGCAGGGCGAACTCGACTTTGGGGCCTGTTGAAAATGCAATTTCACCCTTCGCTCCTTCAGTCCAAGTCACCTTGTTATGAAAGGAAATATCTCCAACCATGATGCTTATTTGGGACTTATTTTTAGTTATAATTTTCGGCAATTTTCGGACAAGATCTATCAGCAGTTAGAGTAATCTTTCATTCATCCATCTTTCCACAATAACGGTTCTATTTCCAGACATTTTCGCGAGAATTTATAGCAAAGATTTATTAAATATTCCGTTATATCCCGTTTTTAGGGGTAGCAATTATGGAGATAAGAACCCTTCCACTGGATCATTTAGGTTTAGTTGCAGGTGTATTTGATCAGCTCGGTATTGCAGATCTTATCGATAACCGGATTCCAAAGCTCAGAAATCACAATCTAGAGCACTCGAAAATCGTAAAGGCTATGATCTTAGACGGTCTGGGGCTATGTTGCCAGAGATTATATATATTCCCAGAATTTTATACTCCCGTCGAGAGATTGCTTGGTGACGGTGTCACCGCAGAAGATCTGAACGACGATGCCCTCGGCAGAACTCTTGATGCGATTTACGCCTACGGCCCTACGGAACTCTTTAACGTTATATCCCTGAAGGTCATTAGCCAGCTTGATCTGGGAGTTCAACGGCTTCATGCTGATACTACGAGCTTCAGCGTCCAGGGGAATTACGGGGGACCCAGGGGTCGGAACGCCATCGAGATAACCCTTGGCCATTCCAAAGACCGACGGATGGACTTGAAGCAATTCGTGCTGGGATTGGTTACAAACCAGGACTGCATACCTCTATTTGCCAAAGCCCATTCCGGGAACGCCACGGATAAAAACACGATCATGGAGTCATTTCTGAAGGTTAAGAACAGCCTAGACCAGATCAAACGCAAGTACGAGAGCAAGAGGATCTGTAGCAAGAGCCAAAGCGGTAAGAGAGGTGAAAGATTTCGGTTATATCGAGGAGAATCCGAAATATAGCTACGTACGGCGATGGGCTGCAGAAACTGTCTTTTCGGCAGTAAAAAGATTATCGGGAGAGCATGTGGCGGCTAAAAAAAACAGAAAACATGATGCAAGAAGTAATTCTAAAGTTGCATTTTATAATATAATAATATATTAAAACATACGAAAAGGTATAGGACAAGACAATCACTGAGAAAAGCTCAGTGGATTTATTCACCACAGCATTTTGGAGAGAAAATGTTAAGTATTTATTAAACTAAAAAACACATAAGAATCCTCGAATTTGGAGAAGTGTGTATTATGGCAAAAAAGGCTGTAATTATAGGTGGGGGCATCGCTGGGATATACGTCATGAGAAACCTCCTTGAGAAGAGAGAAGCGGTAAAAAAGGACCTGGAAATAACACTTATAAAGCGTGAAAATGAAGGATGGGTCTCTTGTTGTGGATTGCCCTATGCTTTGCGCGGATGGTACGCGATAGACAAAGTAGTTATCAATGATCCGAAATTCTTCCAAGAAAAAGGCGTGGATTTTAAAACAGGAACCGAGGTTGTTCAGATAAATACAGAAGATTGCCTTTTGAAGCTGAAGACGGGGGAGACCCTGAAATATGATTATCTGGTCATTGCCACTGGCAGAAAACCGGCTTTGCCAGATATAATCGAGAGATCGACGTTTGAGAACATATTCACACTCAGTAATATGGAAGATGCCTGCAAAATGCAGGTCGCATTCTCTTCTGGAGATGTGAATAATGCTCTTGTCCGGGGCCGTGGAATTATTGCGTTACAGGCTGCCGTGGCTGCTGCGGCCAATAATATCAAGACCACCGTCCTTGCCGGCCCACCCTCGTTGCTCCCGGGAAGCCTGGACCCGGATATGGGAGATATGCTGAAAGAATGGCTGCAGAAGAAGGGAATAGAGTTCATACTTGAGAAGAAGCCCATAACCGCTCTCAAGTCAGACAGGGGACGGGTCAAGTCTGTGGTGATCGGCCATGGCGGAGAAATAGAAGTCCCCGCCGACATGGTAATAGTCTCTATGGGAATGAGGCCCAACAATAAGCTTGCAGTCGAGGCTGGAATAGAGACAGGAGATACCGGCGGAATTGTTACCGACAACTCTTTGCATGTCAAGAAGGAAGGCAGCTACTTGAAAGATGTTTATGCGTTGGGCGACTGCATCGAGGTAATAGATGGCATTACCCTCAGGCCAAAATTAAACCAACTGGCATCTACATGCGTGGTCCAGGCGAATGTCATCTCAGATAACATAATCAGCGACTTCACGGGAAATCCGTCCCTGTATTCGCGCTACATGCCCTGCATGGGACCAGTGGTTGCAGAGATCGGCGGCCTGAATTTTGGATCTGTAGGCATAACTTCAGAGGCTGCAGCATTGGCTGGAATAAAGACGATCTCTGGCAAAGCAACCAAGCTGACCAAGGCAAGATACTTCCCTGGAGCTAAGCCGCTCACAATGAAGCTGATCTTCGATGCCTTCTCCAAGAAGCTTATGGGGGCTCAGATGATCTCAGAAATATCAGTTTCAGACCGGGTAAATGAAATGGCAGTTGCCATATATGCAGGCGTAACGGCAGAGGATCTTAGAGATGTAGAGAGGTGCTTCGACCCGTCGCTATCTTTGCTCGTGGATGTAACCGTGGATGCATCCCAGGATGCTCTGGGAATCAGATCAGTATATTAAGACCATCGCACATCAAAGAGCAAGATAACTACTTTTTTTTATTTTATATGATGTCATCTCCTTATATTAGCCTTTCAGCCTCCACAACCTCAAGTAGAGTCATCAAATTCGAATTTAGGGTTTAGTATTTTGCTTCGTGATGTAAGCATCCTCCGAAAACCTTTTAACTTTATCGAACACTTTTGTAATAAGCTCATCCCCCTCAGGATGCCCCTGATTATGTGAGGTACAGACTTGACAAAGATATAATAGATTCTGCCGAGGACTATAAATTGAATGAAAGAATCGAGGTATTCTTGGGTGACATCACAAGGCTTGCGGTCGACGCCATCGTCAACGCCGCAAACCCCTCCCTCCTAGGCGGTGGGGGCGTCGACGGCGCGATACACAGGGCCGCGGGCCCCGGCCTTCTGGAGGAGTGCCGGACCCTGGGCGGCTGCCCTCCCGGCGAGGCGAGGATCACGAGAGGATACGACCTTCCCGCGAGGATGGTGATCCACACCGTGGGGCCGATCTGGCGGGGCGGCGCCTCCGGCGAGGACGAGCTTCTGGCGAAGGCGTACCGGAGTTCTCTATTGCTCGCCGAGGAAAACGGGATCAAAACCATCGCCTTTCCGGCCATAAGCGCCGGAGCCTACGGATTTCCGATGGAGAGGGCCTCAAAGATCGCCGTCGGCGAGATCGGGGATTTTCTGGAGAAGAACGCCTCGATCGAGAAGGTGACGCTCGTCTGCTTCAGCGAGGAGGCGAGAGGGTGGTATCTCAAGGCGCTCTCGACATGCGAATAGGGGCTCTGGGCTAGATGACCGAGAGGATGCAGATCCGAAATACCCAAATTGATCACGCCTCTGAGCGCAAGAGATATGCACTGCGCGAAACCCATCTCCAGGCATAAACTATCGAGGTATTCTCTATGGAACTTGATGAGATGGCAAAGACGCTGGTTGAGACGCTCCACCTGGAAACAAACCCTGTGGGCATAAAGCTGCTCAGAAGCGAGGAGGAGATCCCAAAGGACATAAAGATGATCACCGAGCCCCTACGCTACTGTGAGATGGTCCAGGCGGCGAGGTACAGAGGCGAGACGACCCTGGCCAAGGTCGATATGCACTCCTGTAAGGGAGGAGCTGCCGGGCTAGGGCTGATGGAGTTTCCCGAGAACATATCGTCCGGCAACCTCTACTTTTCGAAGCTGAACAAGGTGGTGACCAAGGAGGCGGGCTCGAAGATCGTATCCTCATTCCCCGCCCAGAAGGCGGGGAGCACTGTGGCGACCCTGGTTGCGCCCCTCGATAAGATGCCGGTTGAGCCGGACGTCGTCATCTTCGTCGGAAAGCCCTTCCAGGCGAGGAGGGTGGTCCAAGCGGCCCTATACGAGGAGGGTGGCAGGGTGGACTTCAACACCGCGGGCATCCAGTCCTTTTGCGTCGATGCCACCTCCTCCCCGATCCTGAAGGGAGACGTAAACGTCTCCATGGGCTGCGACGGCGCCGCCAAGTTGGCGCGATTAGAGGACGACTTGGTCGTGGTGGGGATCCCCTTCGACATGGCCGAGAAGATCACGCCGATCCTCGCCGAGAGGGGCGAGGGCTGGGACCAGTGGATGAGGTCCTGAATCCCTCATAGAACGCGCCACCGGAGGAGGACGCCGCCGTCGACGACGTCGACCGAGATGAGCTTTAGCCTGGGGTAACCGCCGGAGAAGCCGGGGCCGTCCACCAGGGTGGGCGCCCTCTCTCCTCCGATAATCAATGGGCCGACGAAGACTGAGATCTCGTCGACGAGCCCCGCCTCGACGAGAGACCAGTTAAGGGTGGCGCCCCCCTCCACCATCAGCCTCTTTACCCCCTTTTTATGGAGGATCGATAAAAGCTCCCCCAGTTCGACCCGATCCTCTCCGGCGACGACGATCTCGCAATTCTCCCGCAAGGGGACTAGCCTCTCCTCGGGAGCCGCCTCCGATACGGCGAGGATGCAACCCACCCCCAGGACCTCCGCTCCGGGAGGGGTCCTCGCCCTGCTGTCGACGACCACCCGCAAGGGTTCGCCGGGAAGGCCTCGATCCATCCTCATCTTCTTCAGCTCCTCCGACTTGACCCTGAGGCCGGGATCGTCGGCCAGGATCGTCCCGACGCCCACCATGACCGCGTCGCTCTCGGCCCGGAGGCGTTTCACCCGGGCCATGTCCTTTTGCCCCGAAATCCTCACCTGCCTCTTCTCAAAGGAGCTGATCTTTCCGTCGGCGCTCATGGCGCTGTTGATGAATACGAAGGGCCTATCCATGATGGTCCGAAGGACGGAGAGGAAAGCTAAATATTTTCCCGCCCGGATATCCTTTCGATGAAGAATCCAGACGAGATCGCCCTCTCAGGAACGATCCTCCTCGGCGAGGAGCTTGAGCCCTTCGAGGGGTACCTGATCATCCGAGAAGGGGTCGTCGAAGAGATCGGGTCCGGGAGGATCGAATCGGACTTTGAGGGGATCGTCTCCCCGGCCCTCGTCAACGTCCACGTCCACCTGGGCGACTCCATCTTCAAGGACCCTCCATACCTCCCCCTCGCCGACCTGGTGGGGCCGGGGGGGCTCAAGCATAGGGCTCTCGCCGCTGCCAGCAGGGTGGAGGTGGTGGAGGGGATGAGAAGGTCGCTATCGGATATGGCCCGCTCTGGCACGTGCGCCTTCGCCGACTTTCGCGAGGGCGGAGAGGATGGCGTCGAGATGCTCATCGAGGCGATGGAGGGGTCGGAGGCAGCGGGGATGGACCTGATCTGGAGGGTCTTTGGAAGGCCCGATCCCGGATCGATCAGGGTCCCTCGGAAGTGCTGGGGGGTGGGGATCAGCAGCACGCGAGATCATCCCCGGTCCTGGGTCGAGGATGTGGTGGAGGCCGCGAGGTCCGAGGGAAAAAAGGTCGCCCTCCACGCCGGCGAGTCGGGAAAGGGCGACATCGAGGACGCCCTGAGCCTTGAGCCCGACCTCCTCGTCCATCTCACCCGGGCCGAGCCTCGGGACCTGGCGCGGGTGGCGGATGCGGGGATCCCCGTCGCCGTCTGCCCACGGTCGAACCTCGTCACGGGGGTGGGGCTTCCAGACGTCGCCCGGATGCTCGATCTGGGGATGATGGTGGGCCTTGGGACCGATAACGTCATGCTCAACAGCCCAAACCTCTTCTCTGAGATGGAATTTTTGTCCAAGGCGCTGCTGCATAACGATAGACAGGTATTTATGATGTGCACGCTAAACGGTGCTCAGATCTTGGGCGCTGATGATGAGGCTGGCGCCATCCGCGTCGGCAAGAAGTGCAGGATAATGGTCATCGACAGACGGTCGGATAACATGGCGGGGACGAAATATCCCCTCGCAAGCCTGGTCAGGAGGGCGAGGCCCTCGGACGTCCTGGCCGTCCTCTAGAGGTTTTTACCATGTTTGAAAGGATAATGATAGCAACCGACGGCTCAAAACATAGCGAGCGGGCGGCAGAGGTGGGGATCGAGCTCGCCAGGCTTTCTGGAGGCGCCATCACCGCCGTCTACGTCGCCGATACGGGACGGCTGAGCCACCTTCCCGAGGACATGGCTCTGGCGAGCATCAGGGATCTCTTGATCAAAGAGGGCGAGGAGGCCACCGGCTACATCGAGGAGATGGCCAATAAGGCGGGCGTCGCCTCCGCCAAGAAGGTCGTCGAGGGGAACCCCGGCGTGGAGCTGGTCCAGTATGCGGACGAATCCGGAGTCGACGCCATCGTCATAGGAAGCTGTGGTCGCTCCGGCCTCGAAAAGTTCCTCCTGGGAAGCGTGGCCGAGAAGGTGGTCCGCACCTCACGAGTTCCCGTCATCACGGTTCCGGGGGAGATGGTTTGTGATTGATGTTCGAGTGAAAGAGGTGATGGTGGAGGACGTAGCCTTCGTCTCGATCCCCGGGTCCAGGGACCAGGTCTTGAAGACCCTGAAGGAGAGGCACGTCTCGGGGGTGCCGGCGGTCAAGGGCGGAGAGCTGGTGGGGATGGTGACCAGGACAGACCTCCTTCGAAACCCCGAGGAGGACCAGACCGCCCTCCTCATGACCCGGGACCCTCTGGTGGTCCATCCCGAGGACAGCGTCGTCGAGGCGGCGAGACTCCTGGCGGAGAACGATATCAGGCGTCTTCCCGTCGTCGAGGACGGCGCCCTCGTCGGGATCGTCAGCGTCGCCGACATCATCCGGGTGATCGCAGACCTGGAGATAAAAAGATCGATAGATAGGTACTTCGAAAAGGCGGCCGTCGCCCTCTGGAACGAGATGCCCCTTCCGGTGGCCGGCGCCGTGATGGAGTACGCCAACGTCCAGGCATCGCCGGTCATCGACTCCGACTTGAACCTGGTGGGGATAATCTCCGACAGGGACCTGATAAACGCGAGCGTCATCGAGGACTCCGTCGAGATGGCGGACATGTCCTCCGCCTCCGACGAGGACGAGTGGACCTGGGAGAGCACCCGGGACACCCTGAACTTCTACTACGGAGTCTCGCGGATAGCGCTGCGCAAGATTCCCGTGAAGCAGGCGATGGTCCCCGCCGTCACCGCCATCAAGACTAGCGAGGTCTCCGAGTGCGCGAGGGTGATGATGAGAAATGAGATCGACCAGCTCCCGGTGGTGACGGCCCATCAGAAGCTGGCGGGGATGCTTAAGGACACCGACCTCCTCTGGGCTCTGATTGAGCACTCCTTCGATGCCGGGATCTGAGGGACAGCTAGCTCATCATCGATCCTGGGTCCAGAGGGATGAGGGGAGGCAGTCCTTCCCCTCTCTCCATTCGGGAAATGCGAATTTTTTAAGACACTTATTTAAAGATCACGAGCCAACTTTGAGAATATTTTATGAATGACCGAAAGAACCTCCGCTCCTTCGAAAGCGACGTGGTCTTGGCCCGCCTCAACACC
>CAZHAO010000078.1:4723-8003 GCA_964530375.1 uncultured Methanotrichaceae archaeon | reverse complement strand
TAGCCAGAAATCCCACTGACGACGAAGAGGCGACGATGACCTACCCAGAGACGTTGGAAGATAAGCTGGCTTTTCGGACCGGGGCGATCTTCTCGTCCTTCGGGATCTCTGAAGAGGATGATGTGGAGAAGGTGACGCCATGATTCCCGACTGGATGAAGGAAAGCGACGGATTTGAGACTCCGCCGGCCGCCGAAGACGGGGGCGGAAAGAAGAAAAAGGCCAGGGCGAGCTTCGTCAAAAAGACGATCGATGGCGTCTTCTCCTTCTTCCAGGACGCCCTCGTCGCCGAGACCTTCACCACGAGGGACGGCCTCCTCCAGAGCCTCGACCCTCGGGGGAAGATGATATCGATCCTCGCCGTCGTCTTCGCCATCAGCGTGACAAAAGATCTCCGACTCCTCGCAGCCGTCTACCTTCTCACCCTCATCTTCGCTCACCTGAGCAAGATCGGGATCGGCTTCTTCATAAAGAGGGTCTGGCTCTTCGTCCCCTTCTTCGCAGGGGTGATCGTCATCCCCGTCATCTTCAACGTCTTCCTCCCCGGAGACCCCCTGGTCCCGATAATGGACCTTCCGCCCGGCGCGCACCTGGGGCCCGCGGCCTTGCCCGCCTCGATCTACATAACAAAACAGGGCACCTTTGCTGCCGTCACCTTCACCCTCCGGGTGGCCACAGCCGTCTCGGCCGTCGTCCTCCTCTTCCTCACCACCCCCCAGCAGCTCCTCTTCAAGTCCCTGCGGTCCCTCAGGGTCCCTAAAGTGTACGTCCTCACCATGGCCATGGCCTACCGTTACATATTCCTCTTCATGGAGATGATAAGAGACCTCCACATAGCCAAGAAGAGCAGGACGATAAGGAGCATGAGCCTCCGAGATGAGCAGAGGTGGGTCGGGGGGAGGATAGGCTACATGCTGATAAAGTCTCTGGACATGAGCGAGAAGGTCCACATGGCCATGGTCTCCAGGGGCTACTCCGGCGACGTCAGGATCATGCACGACTACCACCTCCGAGGTCGAGACTACATCGCCGTCGGGTCGGCCCTGGCGTTGAGCCTGACCCTGATACTCGCCTCCCTCAACGTTTTCCAGTTATGATATTTCAGTTCATAGGTTTCAGTTCATGAGGTTTCGACGATGCCGATGATATTCGATCTCAAAGACGTTTCATACTCCTACCTCGGGAAGTTCGAGGCCCTGAAGGGGATAAATCTCGCCATATCCCAGGGCGAGCAGGTCTCCCTCATAGGCACCAACGGCTCGGGAAAGTCCACCCTCCTGTCGATTATGGACGGACTGATCTTTCCCACCACCGGCGAGTTTCTCGCCTTCGGGCGGCCCGTCGAGGAGGAGGTCTTCGACTCCCTCGCCGAGAGCGAGTTTAGAACCTACTTTCGAAAACAGGTCGCCTTCGTCTTCCAGAACTCCGACGTCCAGCTCTTCAGCTCGACAGTCTTCGACGAGATCGCCTTCGGCCCCCTCCAGCTCGGAATGACCCAGGACGAGGTGGCTGAGAGGGTCGAGGAGGTGATGGGCCTCATTGAGATCTCAAAGCTCAGGGACCGCGCCCCCCACACCCTCAGCGGCGGGGAGAAGAAGAAGGTCTGCATAGCCTCGGCCCTGGCATCAAACCCCTCAGTCCTCCTCCTGGACGAGCCTACCGCGGGCCTAGACCCCCGGACCCAGCTCTGGCTGATCGAGCTGTTCCAGGAGCTGGGCCAGGCGGGAAAGACGATCGTCGTCGCGACCCACGACCTCGACACCGTCGAGCACATCAGCAAGAGGGCGGTGGTGATGGGCGAGGACCACACCGTCAAGGCCGACAGGAGCTCCTGCGACGTCATCGGCGATCTGGACCTCCTTCTTTCCGCAAACCTGATCCACAAGCACATGCACCGCCACGGCTCCGTATATCACGAGCACTATCATCCTCAGTACCAGGGCCACAAGAAGGTCGAAAGGTCGGACGCATCTTTGAGATGACTGGTTGGCCGGATGTACTATAGCCTTCAATATCCCGATGGCATTATCATAATTGGCATCCAGCGATCGGAGCCCCTTTCAGTCCTCGTTTTTACTTATTGTAACGAAAAATCGAGTCGGGCGATTTCGATAATATCATAAAATAAATTAATCTCAATTTGTGTTGAATTAGATAGATTTTTATAACTAAAATCATCACTTACACTCAGGTGATGTTATGCACATTCCAGATGGCTATCTTGGGCCATACACCTACGTCGCCATGTGGATCATCATGATCCCGATATGGGTCTACGCCGGGCGGAGGCTCAGCAGGGAGCTTCGGACCAGGCAGGTTCCCCTCCTGGCCCTGGCCGCGGCTTTCTCCTTCGTAATAATGATGTTCAACGTCCCCATCCCCGGCGGGTCCACCGGGCACGCCGTCGGGGGGGCGATAATCGGGATCGTCCTCGGCCCCTGGGCAGGGGTGATCTCCATATCCGTCGCCCTGATCCTCCAGGCTCTGATCTTCGGGGACGGCGGCGTTACCGCCATCGCAGCCAACTGCTTCAACATGGCGGTGGTGATGCCCTTTGCGGCCTACTACATCTATAATATCATAAGCGGAAGCTCCGAGATCACCTCATCAAAGAGGGTCGCCGCCTCGGCGGTCGCAGGCTACGTCTCTTTGACCTTGGCTGCAGCCGTCGCAGGCTTCATGTTTGGTATACAGCCGCTCCTCCACACCGACGCGAGCGGCATGCCCCTCTACATGCCCTACGGCCTCAGCGTCGCCGTTCCTGCGATGGTGGCAGAACACGCTTTCTTCTTCAGCTTCATCGAGGCGATAGTGACGGCCCTCATCTTCGCCTACATCCAGAAGACCGACCCGACCCTTCTGATGTACGACCGGCCGACGTCGAAGAGATCGGCCAAAGGAGCTGCCGCCTGAGGTGACGATTCATGGAGAAGTCGGTAAGAAACATGGTCATCGGCCTGGTGATCCTCATGATCATCGTCCCCCTGGGGCTTCTCGCCACGGGGGAGACCTTCGGCGAGTGGGGAAACGAGGAGCTCAAAGAGAAGCTCGGCTATGTCCCCCAGGGGCTTGAAGAGCTCTCCACCTTCTGGCAGAAGGCGCCCCTCCCCGACTACGCCTTCGAGGGCGACGAGTCCCCCCGGGGAGCCGTCATCGCCTACATCCTCTCTGCCGTGATAGGCGTTCTCGTCGGGGGAGGTTTCCTCTACTTCGTGGGAAAGAGGATCGCAAAAGATTGATCGAGCGAACAGCTCCGATCGATAGCAGCTCCGATCGATAGC
>CAZHAO010000078.1:0-4623 GCA_964530375.1 uncultured Methanotrichaceae archaeon | reverse complement strand
CAGCTCCGATCGATAGCAGCTCCGATCGATAGCCGTTGGATAGGGGGCTACTCCCTCTCTTGACGATGGAGAGCGTCGCCCTCTATCCAGTTTTCAGCGTAAAGTTTTCGGCTTTTTGTTTTACTTACCTCCTTCCATATCCTCCACCGCCTTCTCCACGGCTCGCGATCCTTTCTTCCGCAGCTCCCCCGAGAGCTTTGCGTAGTACTTCATGGTGTCGGGGGTGACGGAGGGGCCAACCTCCTCCAGAGCTGCGAGAAAGTGTCTCTGGAGAACCTCTGTCGCCTCCATGTTCTCCCGGAGGGCGAGGCGTCCCGCCTTCCTGCAGATGGAGGCGATGTCGGCTCCGGTGTACTGGTCGGTCCTCCTCACCAGGTCGTCCAGGTCGACGTCCTCGGCGAGAGGCATCTTGCCGGTGTGGACGGCGAATATCTTCCTCCTCGACTCGGCGTCGGGGACTGGGACCATGATCAGCTCGTCGAACCTTCCGGGCCTGATCAGGGCCGGATCGATGATGTCGGGCCGGTTGGTGGCGGCGATCACCACCACGCCCCGAAGCTCCTCCATCCCATCGATCTCGGAGAGGAGCTGGTTTACGATCCTCTCGGTGACGTGAGGCTCTCCCGTCCCCCCGCCCCGGACGGGGGCGAGGGAGTCGAGTTCGTCGAGGAAGACGATGGCGGGGGCCACCTGCCTCGCCTTCCTGAAGATCTCGGCGATGTGCCGCTCGCTCTCGCCGTACCATTTGGAGAGGATCTCGCTCCCCTTCGTCGTTAGGAAGTTGGCGTTCGACTCGTTGGCGACGGCCTTGGCGAGGAGCGTCTTTCCCGTCCCCGGGGGGCCGTAGAGGAGGACCCCCTTCGGCGCCTCGATCCCGAGCCTTCTGAAGTTCTCGCCGTAGACGAGGGGCCACTCCACCGCCTCCACCAGGAGCTGCTTTACGTCCTCCAGGCCGCCGATGTCGGCCCAGGTGACGTTGGGCACCTCGATCAGGATCTCCCGGAGGGCGCTGGGAGAGACCTCGTGCATCGCCAGATCCAGGTCTTCCCTCGTCACCACCAGCTCCTCCAGGACCTCCCGGGGTATCGTCGGAAGGTCGAGGTCGATCTTGGGGAGGACCCGCCGGAGGGCGTTCATCGCCGCCTCTCGCGTGAAGGCGGCGATGTCGGCTCCGACGAAGCCGTAGGTGAGGGTGGAGAACTCGTCCAGGTCGACGTCCTGCGCCAGAGGCATGCCTCGGGTGTGGATCTGGAGGATCTCCCGCCTTCCTTCGAAGTCGGGGACCCCAAGCTCGATCTCCCGGTCGAACCTGCCGGGCCTTCTCAGGGCCGGGTCGACGGCGTCGGGCCTGTTCGTAGCTCCGATGACGATGACGTTTGTCCTCTCCTTGAGCCCGTCCATGAGGGAGAGGAGCTGGGCCACCATCCTCCGCTCCATCTCTCCGGCCACCTCCTCCCTCTTGGGGGCGATGGAGTCGAGCTCGTCGAGGAATATGATGGCAGGGGCGTTCCTCTCCGCCTCCTCGAAGACCTCCCGGATCCTCTTCTCGGACTCGCCGTAGAACTTGGATACGATCTCGGGGCCGTTTATCGATGCGAAGTGGGCGCTGGACTCGTTGGCGACGGCCTTGGCGAGCATCGTCTTTCCCGTCCCCGGCGGGCCGTGGAGGAGGACGCCCCTCGGCGGGTCGATCCCCAGCCGCTCGAAGAGCTCGGGGTGCTTGAGGGGGAGCTCGATCATCTCCCGGACTCTCTGGATGGCGTGCTTCATCCCGCCCAGGTCCTCGTAGACGACGTCCGCCGCCTGGCGGGCGTCGACGGCCCGGGATATCAGCTCGACCTCCGTATCCTCTCCTATCCTGACCGTCCCCCCTGGGGTGGTGGATACGACCCTCATCTTCACCTCGCCGAGGCCGAAGGGCGATCCTCTATCGGACCTCTTGAAGATCTCGTCGAACATGGTGTCCTTTCCGGTGGCGAGATCGCCTGGTGGTCGCCGGAGGGTGGTGGTGGAGATGACGTCCCCCTTGGAGACGGGCCTTCCAAGAAAGACCTTCCGGAGGGCGTCGCTGGGAATCGAGATCTGGATCCCCCGGCCCACCGGAGCGAGAGTGACCCTCTCGGCGGGGCTCCATTCGGCCTTGGAGATCTCGACGAACTGGCCGATGGTGGCCCCCACGTTCGATCTGATGAGGCCGTCGACCCGGGCGACGTCCATATCCTCGTCGGTGGGGTAGGCCTTCACCGCCAAGGCGCTGGTGGACTTGTTTCCCTTGATCTCCACCAGGTCGTAATCGCTCAAGCCCAGATCGGCCATCTGCCGCTCGCTTATCCGAACGATCCCCTTTCCCACGTCCCTCTGGTCAGCCTCTATGATCTTGAGCCGGATGGATTCGGAGTCGGTCATCTCTAAAACACCCTCTAGATGTCTGTTTATGGGCGGGTTTCTAGTTAAGTATTCTCCTATTTTCGTGCTTTGTTGATGAAGATCAGGATCGATCGGAGACTGGGGATTTGTCGATGATCCAACGTTGTGATCATTCTCGCTCGGCGGGTCGGGTCATCTCGATGCAGGCGAGTCTTGATGCGACGGCGGCGGGGCAAAGTTTTATCTTACATATTTGACATATATGAAATAGTTAGTCGGGAGGAAAGATCATGAAAAAGATGGCATCGGTGATTGTTTTATCTCTGCTGTTACTGTGCGGCTCTTCGGCGTCGGGGCAGATTTGGCTCGGAGGAACGTGTACTTACGATGACTACCCGGGCGCTTGCGAGATCGTCTCCATCCTCAAGACCGAGGAGTCGGCCCACCAGGCCGAGGTCGGGGGCGGTCCGGGATACGAGGGGTATGAGGTCTCGTTCGTCTTCAGTCCGGACGAGCCGATGAACCTGACGGAGGATTGGGAGAAACTCGTATTTGGCAGGGAACATCTCTTACAGCTCTCCAACTCCTGGTACCCCGGCCCGAGGTTCCTGGAGAAGTACAGCATAACCGAGGGCGCTGTCTTCGATTGCACCCTGAGGTTGATCGCCACAGGCACCTGCAGCCCCATCATCTTCGAGTTCGACGATATCGACCTGTGTGACTATTTTGAGTCCTCCGAGGCAGAAGACTACCCATCCCCCTGAGCACCAGAAGGATCGGTCCGGATCACCGGACGGCGTCATCGGGGTGGGACGAACAAGGGGGCTTGAGGGGCGGAAGACCGGAGGGCGAATCCAGGCGGGCCCACCTCCAGGCAAATTTTTATGATGTTCTTTAGACCTTCCGGTCCTCACCTCAAGGCATCTCGAAGAGCTTGCTTTAGCCTCTCCCCGGAGTCAACGCCGTTAAACCGTTCCACCAGCTCCCCCTCCCTCTCGATGATCAGGGTGGGAACGGTGAAGATGACGTATTTTTCAGCGAGCTTCGAGTCCATCTCGGCGTCGACCATCCTGAACTCGATCTTCTCGGCGAAGACCTCCGCCAGCTCTTCGAGGATCAGGGCCTCCTTTCGACAATAGCCCGCAGGTCTTGGTGCGAAATTCCGTCAGAACGATCTTCGGCACCACAATCGCCCCGTCACTCGGGGATCTCGAACCGGACCCCGATCTTGAAGATCCTCTTGGTGGGGAGGACGAGCTGGTCGAGGCCGGTCTTCTCTTTTATCTCCGAGAGGATCTCGTCGATCCTCGCCTCGGAGGCCGAGATCGTAAACCACATGTTGTAATCGATATCGTTGGGCCGGAGGTAGTTGTGGGAGATCTCCTGGTAGCCGTTCACCACCTCTGCCACCTCCTCCATCCTTCCCTCAGAGACGGGAAGGGCGACTAAAACCCCGGAGCAGCCAAGCTTTCTCATGTCCAGGATCGGGCCGATCCTTCGAATTATTCCCAGGTCAGAGAGCCTCTTTGTCCTGCTTACGGCCTCATCTTCGCCGACTCCAAGGATCTCGCCGAGGGCGAGAAAGGGCCTTTCCGTCAGGGGAAACTCCTCCTGGACCAGGGCCAGGAGCCTTCGGTCCAGGTCGTCGAGGTCGGGCCTCTCTCGATCAAAGGGGCGGTCTTCCCTCGGCTCAGCTCTCAAGGGGTTCAGACCTCCCCATAGCCGCAAAGCGGGTCGGACTCGAGATAGTCGCCGGTCTTGGCGTAGGCCCGGGCCCTGCACCCGCCGCAGACCTTTCGATAATCGCATCTTCCGCACCGACCCTTTAGCTCCCTCTTTCGCAGATCCAAAAAGACTGGCGAGCTCTTCCAGATATCCGGAAAGCTCTCTTCTCTGACGTTTCCCGCCACCACCGGGAGGTAGCCGCAGGGGCAGACGTCGCCGGTCCGGGAGACGAAGACGAAGCCCGTCCCCGCGAGGCAGCTGCTCCCCATCATCCTCTTCCTCTCGGATTCGGTGAGGACCTCCCTCACCACCCGGCCGTACTGGGGGGCGCAGGTGACCTTCACCTCGATCCTCCTCTGTTTGCACTCTTTTTTTCTAAAAATTGAGATGTAAAACATCTTCCTGAAATTGAGACGCACATTGCTCCGTGGCAAAAACACTCGATTTCAAGTCTTTTTAATTTTCTGTTATTTGAAATTTTTTTAATTTGCTTTAAACTCAATTCTCTTGCTAATATTATTCTTTTTGCTC
>CAZHAO010000077.1:0-8062 GCA_964530375.1 uncultured Methanotrichaceae archaeon | reverse complement strand
AACGTCTCTGGGTAGGTCATCGTCGCCTCTTCGTCGTCAGTGGGATTTCTGGCTAATAAAGGTTGTCACGTATTAATAGTTGTTATTTACAAATAGGTGATTATGCTGAGGCTTCTTCAGCAGCGTGACGGTCAGTGGAAGGCCGCGAGAGCGACCATCATCACGGATACGCCGCCGATGAGGCCGATGTTGGTGAGGTGTTCGTCGCCGTAGGAGTTGGCGATGGGTATCAGCTCGTCGAAGCAGATGAAGACCATGATCCCGGAGACGAAGGCGATGGAGGCGGCGAGGATGAAGTCGTTGAGGAAGGGCAGAAGCACCAAAATCGCGATGACGGCGCCGAGGGGCTCGGCCATCCCGGCGAGGAAGGAGTAGAGGCACGACCTGCGCCGGTTCCCGGTGGCACAGTAGAGGGGGACGGAGCAGGCCACCCCCTCGGGGATGTTGTGGATGGCGATGGCGATGGCGATGGGGATCCCCAGCCTCAGATCGGCCAGGGATGTGAGGGCGACGGCCAAGCCTTCGGGCAAATTGTGGATCGCGATCCCCAGGGTCATCATGATCCCGCCCCGGTAGAGCCGGTCGCAGTGGGGGTCGGCCTGGCCGTCCATGTGGCAATGGGGGACGACCTTGTCGAGGAAGTAGACGGTCAGCATCCCGGCGAGGAAGAAGACGTCGGCGCGGGTGAGGCCGATCGTCTCCTTCGCGCCGCAGAAGAGGTCGACGAAGGCGACGAAGATCATGACGCCCGTGGCAAAGCCGAGGCTGACGGAGAGGTACCTCATGTCGGGCCGGGGGATGAAGTAGGAGACGAGGCTCCCAAGGCCTGTGGAGA
This sequence comes from uncultured Methanotrichaceae archaeon, assembly GCA_964530375.1. Classification (GTDB taxonomy): domain Archaea; phylum Halobacteriota; class Methanosarcinia; order Methanotrichales; family Methanotrichaceae; genus Methanocrinis. Next base: position 7,227 of record CAZHAO010000077.1, on the reverse strand, counting down.
GGCCCGCAAGGAAGGTTAGCACAAGCGCAGTGACGAGGTTTTCGATCATCAGTTGCTCGGGATCAAAAAAGGCTTGCATCAGCTAAATACCTTCGCTGGTCGGGCCAGGGCGATAGCGGCAAAAGCTTAACAAGGCGGGGGGGCCAATAGACCCCCGAACTGGTGCTTCAAGATGATCAAGATCGTATCCTTCGACATGGACGGAACCCTTGTCACATCGCGGTACGTGGAGAAGGTTTGGCTGGAGGGGGTCCCCACGCTGTACGCCGAGAGGCACGGAGTCGGCCTGGAGGAGGCTCAGAAGCTCGTCTACGATGAGTACATGTCCGTGGGGACGAGAGACCTGCGCTGGTACGACCTCTCCCACTGGCTCGGCAGCTTCGACCTCGATATCTCTCACGCCGACCTTCTCAACATGTACAGGGAGGACGTCGAGCTCTACCCCGAGACCGAAGAGGTCCTCGCCCTCCTCAGCGAAGACTTCGACCTGATCGTCGCCTCCAACGGCGCCACCGAGTTCGTGGAGTTCGAGCTTGGGAGCCTCCGCCACCACTTCCGCGAGATCTTATCAGTCACCTCAAAGTTCGGGAAGGTCAAAGACTACCCCGAGACCTTCCTCGACCTCTGCCGCCACCTCGGGGCGAAGCCCAAGGAGGTAATCCACATCGGCGACCACCGCTACTTCGACTACGAGGTCCCAAAGGAGGCGGGGCTCTCCGCCCTCTACCTCGACCGGGAGCGGATGGAGTCGGGGCCCGACGTCGTCCACGACCTTCGGGAGGCGGCGGAGCGGGTGAGGGGGATGTAAATTAAGCTATAATAATTGTTTAGATGATCCAATAGAGGATTCTTATAAACTAAGTTGGCTTGTAAAGAGAATTCATTGGTCATCGGTTAAGCAAAAAAACCGTAATGAATTGGCCGCCGATAGCGGTTCTTTGAGAGAAACAGTTAAAAATTTATATGATAAGCCTATTCTCCTTCAGGTTTAGATACCACACACAGGGCATTTATCACATCGGTTTTCACGGTATAGATAATATTAAAACATAATTCAATAATGAAAAGAATAACTCTTTACATGAAAATCTATCAAAATAGCCTTAACCGATGACCAATGAAAGAGAATTAAATCCGGTAGTAATCCAAAGCAAAGAGCTGGTGACGGTATGGAGGATAAAAACGCAATTATCTTACGCCCTAAAGAGGAAATTACTAGGATCTTACTATCAACTCCAAGCCGTCTAGTTGGGGAATATGAAGAAGATGAGTGAAGATTACCTGAAACGATGGTACTTCTGGGCGACTCACAGCAGGTTAAACCCTGTTATTGATACCGCAAAAGCGATCAATGGGCATTGGAATGGAGTTCTGAACTATATAAATACCAGAATAGATAATGGTATATTAGAGGGAATAAATAGCCGCATCCAATCTGCAAAAGACGACGCAAGGGGATTCAGGACGACAAAGAATTTTATCATAACTATATATCTTAGATTGGGGAAAACTCAAGTTCAATCTACCCACATAAAACAGCGAGGAGCCGAAGAATCTTACAAGCTGCGGGGCAATCAATATAACCGGCATTCCGCAGTTAGGCTATGCATAATTGAGAATTTTTGGCTTATCTCAATGTGCATAAAATCAAACCTAATGCTCAATTATTGCTAATAATAATTTTAGTATAATCTGTTTAAACAGTATTAACAATTCAGTTTCTTATAAAAATGTTTCTATTATATTCTATGATATTATAAGTCTTTATTCCCCTGGACTGATCCGACCTTGATAATGCATCTAAGGATATCGATTCTCAAAAAATCGATAGCAGGAAAATTAATGCGCATTCAGACCGTTAATGCGAAATGCCGGATATAAGGTCAAATCGCGGCAAAGCACACAGCAGCAGAGCTGCGGATTATTCGCTAAAATAGAAAAGGATGCTATGCATCCTTAACCCTCAGAAAAAGTACTGCGGCGGTGGCCCGCTTTTCCGCTGAGGAGGATTTTTGACTAATTGCACATGGCTGAGTATTTCCTCAAAATCCTCATCAGTATATGCTCTGGCCTCAATCAAAACTATGCCTGTCTGGACTCCATTTGTATATGCAATTAAAGCCACATAGATATACTGATCTGAATCAGAAATTGTATGCCATGTTACTCCTGAAATATTAATTTCCCGTAAAATGGGATTTGTTACCCCTCCTGTGGCATTAGCAATATTTTTAAATCTTAGCTGAATCTCTCTTGTAACATTCACGCCCACTTCCCCATTTGTTTCTGCAAACCATAATATGGCAACAGAAGGGTAGAGTTTCATGTCTATACCCATCACATTCTCAAACAACAAAGTATTATTTGAGAAGAGAAAAGTTATGTTATGAAAAGTTTGCACTTCCTTTTCTGGACTGTAGGAGACGTTAAAATAAGCTCCCACCATATCCATGTAGTTATGCTCAAGGGATTGAGCATAGCTTGGCATGCTCAAGTACGCCAACAAAACAAGCAATACTAACACTTTCATCTCATTCACCTCCTTTGGCACAGTTATTATTTAAGAAAATATAATTATATCCATATTTTTTCGTCTCTTCGAGGAGTCTCAAATTTTCTAATTATCCTGCTCATAAATGTACCTCAATTGAGACATAAATCCAGCTATGACAGATCTCTTCGAGGATAAATACATATTCATTGACTAATACCCGATTTTAAAGGCGGGAATATAATCCGACCCCCCACGTCCGAATTAGAGAATCTGCGAAATAACCGCCCGCCCTCTATGGGCCATATACTCAGGAATCAGCCACTTGAGCCCTAAACGCCAAGAGGGAAGATCTCAGTGGAGCTCGAAGATGGCGTCCGGACAGCGTTTCCGAGGCGCGGGATCGGCGGCCAGCCCCTCGCTCTCCTCCTCGCCCTGGCGGATCCCAGGCGGCCGACCCCGGCACGCACCGAGGCCGGCGCCGACCGAGCGGGCGGAAACTCCCGTGGTCCTAGCCGATGGGCGGCGGGTTCTCGGCCTGCAGGGCCTTCGGCGCCGCCGGTTGGATTTAAAGAGATTAATAAAACATACTAAATACTAAAAATATTTGGCGAGGTGACGCCTCGGAGGCACCCGCCAGCTCTGCACAGTGTTGGATGACTATTTCTACACTCCCACGAAGGATAGCTTATTCAGGGCGATGGGGATCCCTGAAGCCATCCCGTTGTAGGTGTAATAGAGGTCGACCTGGCCGTCGTGGGCGACGAACGACTCGGTGTAGTAGAGGCTGAGGGCCGGCACGTCCTCGGCGTAGAGGACCTGGGCCAGATCAATCAGATCATGCCGGGCTTCCTCGTCGAGCACCGTCACCTGCTCCTCCAGGAGGGCCGTCAGCTCGGAGTTCTCGTCGTACCGGGCGCTGTTGAAGCTCACCATGTCGATGGTGCTGCCCGCGATGAAGTTCGGGTCGCCTATAATTCCACCGTGACCGCTGATGGCGAGATCGAAGTCCCAGTCGCCGACCTTGGAGTCGACTGTCTTAGAGTCCATCGTCCGGAGGTCCACGTCGATCCCCACCGCCTCCAAATCCGCCTCAATCAGCTCGCCAATCCTCTCGTCCTCGGCGTTACCGCCCTTGACGAGGAGCTCGATCGTCGTGCCGTCATAGCCGACATCATCGAGAAGCTCCTCGGCCTTGGCGGGATCGGTGGGGTAATAGTCGTCCATCTCAGGGTTGTACCAGTCGTTGTCTGGTGGGACGAAGCCGGGGCTCCCGGCAAGGCCATACCCTCGGCCTGCGATATCCACCAGCTCATCCCTGTCGATGGCATAGGCGAGAGCCTGCCTGAACCTCTTGTCCGACATCGGCTCCTTGTGGTGGTTGATCATCAGCTTGTAGTTCCACCAGTGGCCCGGAACCTCCAGGATCTCAAAGTCGCTCAGCTGGTCGATCATCTCCGGCTCGATGGGGGCGTTGTCCACGTTACCCTGGAGGAGCTCGGCCGCAGCGTTCGCTTCCGTGATCTTGACGAACCTCAGCTCCGTCACCTTCGGCTCGCCTCGGTAGTAGTCCTGGTAGGCCAGGTATCGATACGTCCCCTGGACCTGGTCGTAGTCGTCGACGGCAAGGGTGTAGGGGCCGGTCCCGACGAGGGCCTCCTGGTCCCGGTAGTTGACGGGATCGTCAACCTCCGCCCAGATGTGCTGGGGGAGGATGGGGAGGGTTCCCGCCACCTGGTCCAGGAAGGGTGCGTAGGGCTGCGAGAGGGTGACCTTCACCGTCTGGTCGTCGAGGGCCTCGGCGCTCTCGATGATCCCCGAGTCGACCCACTGGTAGGGGTGCTCTTTGATGTACTCGACGGTGAAGACGACGTCCTCGGCGGTGAAGGGCTCGCCGTCATGCCAGGTGACGCCGTCCCTCAGGTGGAATACGTAGACGTCGTCCCCCTCCATCTCCCAGCGCTCGGCGAGGGCCGGAACATACCCCTCGTCGTCCTTCCAGACCAAAGTATCGAACAAAAAGCTCATCCGGACGTACCCCGGACCCCTGGCGTAGTGGGCGTAGGGGCTTGGAAAGCCCTGGTCGCCGGTCGTGTCGGCCACGGTGTAGACTGGAACCGAGCCGCCCTCATCGGGGGCGACGGCTGCGGTGCAGCCTGCTAAGAGGAGCAAAAACCCAGCCGCCAGCTCCCATAATAACGAATTTCTCAATCTAAATACCTCCATTCAGTCTGCGAGATTATGTACTACGATATTAACAATTATTCTTCTTATTTATGAGTCTTTTCGTCCTAGTAATTAGAAAAATGCAATCTATTTTAAAAATCGTATATGTTCATGTGACGAATATCATGTATTAGACGCTTAATGATATACGTAAGATCAAATAATTCACAAAAAAAGTCTTGATCTGGCTGTGAAATGAAACTCAATCAAGACTGGTGAAAGGGCCGAAAGCCTCCAGGAGTTCCGGAAAATGCCGCCCCGGCATCAAAAGTGATTTTTAAATACATCAGATCAGATTTAAAAGCGAGGAGATGGCAGAAATGCTGGGATGGTGCCCCTGAGATACACCTCCTCTTGAAGCAACCCGACGGCAGGAGGACCTACCGCTTCCTCCCCGAGGAGAAGAACATCGTCCAGGTGAATCCCTACATCTACGACGACGTCAGCATAAGAAGCTACCTCAAAAAGCTGAAGGCTCGGGGCGAGGACCCGGAGAAGTACAGGAGCATATGGTACTATTACTGAAGACGACCGATGCCACAATCATTTTTTCTAGTCTCGGATTCTGAGCATGGCTCATTTCAGCGTCCTTTTCTTCAGCCCCTATCGAGGCGCTTCATCAGATCCGCTAAGCCGAGAGCGTTCAGGACGTCTTTTTTCTCCAGCCACCCCCGCCGGGCGGTCTTGACCCCGTACTCGATGGCCGATAGGCCGCAGGTGCTGTGGGCGTCGGTGTTTATGGCCAGCTTCACCCCCAGCTCCTTCGCCCGCCTCGACCACCGGCCGTTCAGGTCGAGCCTGCTGGGATGAGCGTTGATCTCCATGGCTGTGCCGGTCCTTGCCGCCGCCTCCAGGACCCTCTCCATATCGACCTCGTAGGCTTCCCTCTCTCCGATCTTCCTTCCGGTGGGGTGGCCGATGACGTCGACCTCTTCGCTCTCCATCGCCGAGATGATCCTGTTCGTCATCTCCCTCTCCCTCTGGTTGTAGGCGGAGTGGACCGAGGCGACGACGACGTCGCACTGCTCAAGGATCTCGTCGGGATAGTCGAGCTTCCCGTCGGCCCTGATGTCCACCTCCGTTCCCACCAGGACCGAAAACCCCTCGATCTCCTCGTTGAGGCCTCTGATCAGCTCCATCTTCTCCTTGAACCGATCTATTGCGAGGCCGTTCGCGATCCCAAGGCCCGGCGAGTGGTCGCAGATCGCCAGGTACTCGTAGCCCAGGGCCTTGGCGGCCCTCGCCATCTCCTCGATGGAGTGGCGGCCGTCCGACCAGTCGCTGTGGACGTGAAGGTCGCCCTTGATATCTGAGACCTCCACGAGTTTGGGCAGGCGCCCTGCCATGGCCGCCTCCACCTCCCCCTCGTCCTCACGGATCTCGGGGGGGATCCACTCCATCCCCAGATGGTGGTACAGATCCTCCTCCCGGTCGAAGAAGAGCTCCTCGCCATCTGCGACCCGCGTCAGGGAGTACTCGGAGAGGGAGTACCCCTTCGAGAGGGCGACCTGCCGGAGCCGGACGTTGTGCTCCTTCGATCCTGTGAAGTACTGGATCACAGTCCCGAAGGACCGGGGCTCCACGATCCGCAGGTCCACCTGGACCGTCTCGTCGACGATGACCGACGCCTTCGTCGGCCCCTTCATCAGAACCTCCTCCACCGCCGGGAGCTCCACAAAGGCCCGGATCGCCGCCTCCGGACGCTCGGACGTCGCCAGGATGTCGATGTCCCCCACGGTCTCTCGACCCCGCCGGAGGGACCCCGCCAGGGTGAGGTTTCCTATCCCCTCGACCTTTTTGAGGTGGCCGAGGATCTCTTCAGCCAACGGCTGCGCCACCCCCAGGGGAATTCGGTCGCTCCGCTTCTTCCACCTCTCGATCGCCCGGAGGATGTTCTTCTCGGAGGTGGGGCCCATCCTCGGAAGGCGGCGGACCTGATGCTCTTTCGCCGCCCGCTCCAGCTCCTCGACGCTCGATACCCCCAGCTTCTCGTGAAGCATCGATATGGTCTTGGGTCCGAGCCCCGAGATCTCGAGAAGCTCGGCCATCCCCGGCGGCGTCTCCCGGAAGAGGCGGTCGTGGGCCTCGATCTTCCCCGTCTCAAGAAACTCCGAGATCTTGCCGGCGATGGCTTTTCCTACGCCGGGTATCGACTCCAGCTCGCTCCGGCGGGAGACCTCCTCCAGGTCCTCTTTCATCGACTCTACGGACCGGGCCGCCCTCCGGTAGGCCACGACCTTAAAGCCGCTCTCGCCCCGCAGCTCCAAAAGCTCCCCCATCTCCCGGAGGAGGCGAGCAACCTCTTCGTTCTTCACGAAAAAGAGTTGGACGGGAATCTTATAAAGAGCTTGGCCGGAGACCTCCGCACGGTCTATAGTCAGACGAGATCCTCGATGTGGGTCATCTCCCCGATCTCGGTGAGGCCGCTTATCGACTCGGTCTTGAGCGCGGGCGCGCGGCTCATGGCGGCGGCGATGATGTTCGTGCCGCGGAGGAGGGATATGCCGACG
>CAZHAO010000076.1:0-8330 GCA_964530375.1 uncultured Methanotrichaceae archaeon | reverse complement strand
TCGCCGCATGGCCGGCGAGCCTTCCACCGGCTATCGGCCTCCCATCTCCATCCAGCAAACGCCCCCTCACCAGGGTCTCTCCAGGCCGGAAGGGATACGACGGCCTGGGCATCAGATTTATATTTAGTGGAATTTTATTATTATAAGTCTCCGGGTTTAGGGGCGCCGACGTCTCATCGAAGTAGTTTTCGGACCTAACCTGGACTCGATATTCATCTTCGGGAAGGTCCAGAAATAGGTAATAAGAGCCGGCGTTCTTCGCCGCCCTCCGGCCGTCATCCAGGGAGACATCGATCCTCCCGAGGGGGAGGCTCTTCGAATAATCATCCGTCAGATAAACCGCAAAGGAGAGCTTCTTAGAGCGCCGTTCCAGAAACGTTCCCGCCGGGATGGTCATCTCTTTTCACCACTGAGGAGGTATTTTTCGATATCGGCTTCCAGGACCCTCTTGACCCCTCTCTTCCGGGTCGAGTCTATCTTCACCGGCCCGACCTCATAGTAAGCCGAGAGCCTATAAGGGCTAGATTTGGAGATGACGCTCCACATCTTGTTCAGCTCGTCGAGGGATAGCGAGCAGAAGGTCAGCCTCAGCTCCTCTCCGACCAGGTCTCCCCGGAGAACGGGACCCCTCAGTATTCGGTTATCGTTGAATATCTGGGCTACCTTTCCGATCAGCAGGTGATCCTTCTCGGTGTCGGCGGTGTTGGGCGTGATCATGAAGAAGAGGTTGAGGTAAATTGGGGGACCTTCCATCTCCTCGGGACCGATCGGCAGAGGTTCATGGTTCTTCTGATAGGAGTCCTCAGCGATCATGTACAGGAATAAAGATAGCTTTTTATCGGGGGTCAATTCTTCCGGCGAAGAAAGGGCGATCTGGTTTTCTGATGAAATTATCGGGGTTATTTGATTATCATTTTTCATATTATTCCAAATTAAACTGGATAGCGTTTTCCCCGCATCTTTCACAGCGCTGTAGCCGGCCATCTTAAACCTCCGTCGAGCTTATATATAATATAAATCATATTTAAAGCGTGTTCGCATCGGCATTCTGCCTCACAGGATCTTCGGGCTGTCGACGAAAATTCAAAACTATTTCAAACTAAATATAAAAATACGTCGTACTAGCTAATGCTGAAGCTGCAGAGGTTTCATAGCCGGTCGCTCTCCCCTGTAATATAAAACATCTATTATTATCTTATTGCATATACAAACTGGCTATTTCCCTGAATTTCTATGCTAACTTATATATTTCTTTTGCTTGACACTCATGATTCACATTTCGAATGCATTTCTTTTAAATACCAGAAAATCCCAGACGGAGGTGCCTTCTGTATTGACGCTGGAGAAGTGATTATATGTCGATATTATCGCAAGTCGCCTATGTTAATGGGATAAGTTTTTTAAGTCATGTGAGGATAAACACATCTGCGTATAATATGAAGTTTTGAGGCGGCAAGCAGCATATGATGTCGCGGAAAAATTTGGAGGGCAAAAATCGGTACGCCCTTCATTCTTGGTTGATGGTCGTGAGGATATAATGAGAATAATACTATGCCAGGAATGCGGAGAGTTCGTCGGCGGAGAGACGTTCAAGGATTACATAAAAACCAGCGCCAACCCGTCAACTCCAACCATAGGCCACTCCAAATGCGGCCACGTATTCAACTTCGTCGACTGCGAAGTGCCCAAGAGATATTCGTCGAAGAAGGAGCTGAAGAGCCTCGCCGTCAAGTTCGCCGAGATGAACCGGCTCGGCTCTGAGGCGATGGGCGATTTCCTGCTGGAGGTGGATCGGCTCAAGTCCGGAGGGAGGATGACCGACGTCGAGATCTTGATGGAGGCGTCGAGGTCTTTCATCAAAGTCGGGCATTCTTTCGTGCGCCGATCCGGGGCGAGGGAAGAATGAGCGGCATCCGGTCAGCACGAAGGAGATGAAGAAATTTGTACCGACGAATTAAAATAGAAAAATAAGTTATATATATTTTTAATCTCTACGTCTTCCCCTCCTCGGCCCTCGCTTTCTCGGCCATCCTCCCGATCCATATAGTCGCGAAGACGGCAATTATGGTGACCAGGATCGCGTAGCCCCATATTCCATATGCTGCCATGAAATATAGCGCCCCTCCCTCTGCGAAGAGCGACTTTATGGCGTCGTTCCAGGCCAGTGCCGCAATCAGGCCGAAGGCGGCGGTTATCAGAGCCGCCATCTTGTCGATCACTTCGTACTTCAACATTCGTATCACCAAAGACAACTTTGGTCACTTATATGACCATTCTAGTATATATAATTTTATTGATCTGGCCACTATAAGGCGTTCGAGGTTCATATCATCAGATAACTTTTGTCGTGGCTACAGGCTCTTATTTTCTCAAAGGGCCGGGCTTGAAATTTAGGGTAGGATGTCAATGCACAATCTTTATATACAACGTCGATATTTAGACATTATAGTACAAAATCATACATTATTGGTGATCTGATGAAATATCTCCAAAAGATCGTGGAGGGAAAGGACCTCACCGTCGCGGAGGCGGAGGCGCTCCTCGGCGAGGTATTCGAAGGGGCGACGGACGCCCAGATCGGTGCGATCCTGATAGCCCTTAAGATGAAGGGCGAGTCGGTCTCTGAGATCGCTGGGCTCGCCAGGGCCATGAGAGCCTCAGCGATCAGGATCAGCCCCCGGGTATCGGGGCCTCTCGTCGACACCTGCGGCACGGGCGGGGACGGGACTAACACCATCAACGTCAGCACCGCAGCGGCGATCGTCGCCGCCTCCTGTGGAGCCTTCGTTGCAAAGCACGGAAACTACGCCGTCAGCTCCGCCTGCGGGAGCGCCAACGTTCTCTCCGAGCTGGGCGTCGAGGTCGCCTCAGAGCCCGAGATGGTGAGAGAGAGCATCGAGAAGATCGGGATCGGGTTCATGCTCGCCCCCATATTCCACCCATCCATGAAGAGGGTCGCCCCCATCAGAAGAGAGCTCGGCATGAGGACGGTCTTCAACATCCTCGGACCCCTCACAAACCCGGCCGGAGCAAGGTTCCAGGTGATGGGGGTCTACGATCCGAGCCTCTGTGAGACGCTCGCCGGCGCCCTCAAGATCCTGGGGACCGAGAGGGCGATGGTCGTCCATGGCTCGGGGCTCGACGAGATCACCAACACAGGTCCGACCCTGATATCGGAGCTGAAGGGGAAGGGCCTCAGGAACTACACCATGACCCCAGAGCAGTTCGGCTACCCGCAGGCCTCTCTGGAGGATATCAGGGGGGGAAGCCCCGAAGAGAACGCCAAAAAGCTCGTCGATATCCTCTCTGGCGCCCGAAACCCGGGCCGGGATATAGTCGCCATGAACTCGGGGGCCGCGCTTTACGTCAGCGGGATCGCCGAGTCCCTCTTCGACGGGGCGACGATGGCTGAGGAGGCGATCGACTCGGGACGGGCCCTCGATACGCTGAAGAGGATGGTTTCTGCCTGCGGGAGCCCCGGGAAGCTGGAGCGGTTTTTGTGACTAGGGCAAAGATCTGCGGCATCAGGGACGCCGGAGCCAGGGACGTCGCCGTCGCCGCGGGAGCCGACGCCGTCGGCTTCGTGGTGGAGATCCCCCGGTCAAAGAGGAGCATCGGTCGGGAGGAGGCGAGAGGCCTCATCGAGGGTCTTCCGCCCTTCGTCTCCAGCGTGATCGTGGTGGAGCCAAAGTCCGCAGCGGAGGCGGCAAAGCTCGCCCTCGACACAGGAGCCGACGTGATCCAGGTCAACGACTCGCTGAGCTTTGAGGATGTGGCTACCCTCACAGATATGGTGCCAGCGAGGCTAGTGGCAACGGTTCCAGCAAGGCCGGGAGGTTTGGACCACGCCCGGCGGATGGCCGAGGTCGCCGACGCCCTCCTCCTCGATAGCGTTGAAGGCGGAAAGCTCGGCGGAACCGGCACAGTTCACGACTGGAACCTGAGCGCTGACCTGGTGAGAAAGGTCGACGTCCCTGTGATCCTGGCTGGCGGCCTCGAACCCGATAATGTGGCGGAGGCGATAGAGACGGTCAGGCCCTACGCCGTGGACGTCTCCTCTGGCGTCGAGACCGATGGGGCGAAGGACCCCGAGAAGATCGAGGCTTTTCTGAGGGAGGTGAAGTCGTGCCCGCGGCGGTAGGCTCAGTCTCCGAGGGGCCCCAGAATATCCTGGGAATGGGAACCGTCCCTCGACTCTTCGAGGTATCGAGTCTCGTCGACCCCCAGGCTCCCCTCAGCCTCTACTGCGCCCTCCGGCAGGAGCGGTACCCCTTCCTCCTGGAGTCGGTGGAGAAGTCGGGGCAGAGGGCCAGGTTCTCCTTCGTCGGAGCAAGCCCCGCCGCCTTGGTGACGGTGAAGGGACGAAGATTCGACATCGAGATATTTGACGGCGGAATGGTGCTCAAAGGGGTCCTGGAGAAGAGGCTCGACGCCTCCGCCAGGGTGGACGGCTCCGGTGAAGACGGGCCGGTTATATCCGGCGATATCAGAGAGGGGATGGACATCTTCGACCTCCTCAGGTCAGCCATCCCCGCCGGTGTCGGTCCCTCCAAGTTCGGAAGACAGGCCTTCCTCGGGGGCGGGATCGGCTACCTCGCTTACGACCTGGTGGGCGAGAGGATCGAGAGGCCCAAAAGCTCGGACGAGGCGGACGCTAAGTTCGGGATCTTCGATAAGAGTTTCGTCTTCGACCACCTCACGGGAAAGGTCTGTCTGGCGGTCGCCCCCCTCGTCCCCGAGGACGACCCGGAGAATATCGCAGCAAAGGCCATCGGTCAGCTCAGAGACCTCGATTTGAAAGAGCCAACGACCGGAGATCTGGTGCCGATATCCTTCGACTCAGATCCCTCTGAGCCCTTCGAGGAGGCGGTCCGGAAGGCAAAAGAGCACATCCTCGATGGCGACATATTCCAGGTCGTATTGTCCCGGAGGACGAGGGTGAGGCTCGGGAACCCCGACCCCGTCCTCCTCTATCAGAGGCTGAGGGAGATAAACCCGAGCCCCTACACCTACATCTTCGAGTTCGGAGACGAGGCCTTGGTAGGAGCGTCGCCGGAGACCCTCTTCAGCCTATACGACCGCGTGGTCACGACAAACCCGATCGCTGGAACCTGCCCGAGGGGAGGAAGCCGTGAGGAGGACGACCTCCTCGCATCAAAGATGCTGGAGGACGAGAAGGAAAGGGCAGAGCACGTGATGCTCGTCGACCTGGGGAGAAACGACGTTCGGTCCGTCTCGAAGGCAGGATCGATCAAGGTGGAGGATTTCATGGCCGTCTTGAGGTACTCTCACGTCCAGCACATCGAGACGACCGTCCGGGGAACCCTCCGGGACGAGTGCGACTCGTTCGACGCGGCGAGGGCGATATTCCCGGCAGGAACCCTATCGGGAGCCCCCAAGATCCGGGCGATGGAGATCATCGACGACCTTGAAGGGGGGCCGAGAGGCATCTACGGCGGTGGCGTCGGCTACTTCTCCGCCGACGGGTCCGCCGACTTCGCCATCACCATCAGAAGCGTCGTGATCAAGGGCGAGAATGCTATCGTTCAGGCGGGGGCGGGTATCGTCGCCGACTCCGACCCCCACCGGGAGTATCTGGAGACGGAGCGGAAGATGGCCGCCATGAAGCGGGCCCTGGGGGTGGAGCTTTGACTCGAAAGACGATCCTCTTCATCGACAACCAGGACTCCTTCGTCTGGAACCTGGTCGACTACGTATCCCAGTTCCATCCCGATACCGAGGTAGTCAGCAACAGGATAGAGCCCTCCAGGGTGAGGGAGATCGACCCCAGGGGAATCGTCATCTCTCCTGGGCCGGGCCATCCCGCCAACAAAAGGGACATCGGAAGCTGCATCGAGGTGATGAGGCGGTTCGAGGGAACCCCGATCCTGGGGGTCTGCCTCGGCCACCAGGCTATCAACCTCACCTACGGCGGGACGATCAACAGGACGACGCCGGTCCACGGCAAGGCCTCAGAGATCTTCCACGACGGCCGGGGGATATTCCGGGGGCTCGAGAACCCCCTGAAGGGGGGCCGCTACCATTCCCTGGCCGTCGAGAAGCTCGCCCCGCCCCTGGGGATATCGGCCATCACCGCCGAGGGGGTGGTGATGGGGGTGAGGCATAGAAGCCTTCCCATGGATGGGGTCCAGTTCCACCCGGAGTCGGTTTTGACCCCCAACGGAAAGAAGCTGATATCCAACTGGCTGGAGGGACTGGTCCAGTGACCTCTGATGTGGTAAGGCAGATCCTGAGGGATGCCGAGGCGAGGCTGGCGGAGCTTCAGAAGTCAGGCCCCGAGAACCGGGTGAAGGTCGAGGACTCCAGGGACCTGACGGCCCGAGCGGCGGCCCTCCGGTCGAGGGGGATAAGCCCCATCATAGCCGAGATCAAGCCCCGAATCCTGGGCAGGACCATGTCGGCCCAGGAGGTGGCGTCCATGGCAAAGAATTACGAGGATATGGGCGCCTGCGGGATCTCAGTCCTCACCCAGCCGACCTACTTTCTCGGGTTCCCCGAGAACGCTCGGATCGCGAGGGAGGCGTCCAGCCTTCCCGTCCTGAGAAAGGACTTCATCCTGGACGAAAGGCAGCTCGACGAGGTCGCATCAGACCTCGTCCTCCTCATCGCCGCAATATCCCATCCCCTCGAAGAGCTGGTGGAGGCGGCCCGGTCCAGAAATATGGAGCCGCTGGTGGAGGTTCATTCCGAGGCGGAGCTGGAGGCCGCCCTCAAAACCGACGCCCGGATCTTGGGGATAAATAACAGGAACCTCGTTACCCTGGAGGTCGACCTTGAGACCTTCGAGCGGCTGGGGCCGATGGCCAAGGCCTCAGGCCTCTTCGTGGTGGCTGAGAGCGGCATAAATTCCCGAAAGGACGTCCTCAGGATGGAGGAGGCCGGAGCCGACGCCCTCCTCGTCGGAACATCTTTGATGGAGGAGCCAGAGCTCCTTATCGCCCTCAACGGGATGAACGCCCTCAAAAATGAGGGGCCTTTAAAGCGCACTAAATATATACTAAACCATACATCTCATCGGAGCGGATTACAGTTGATGAAGATCACGACGACTTCAGATACCAGGTTCGGGAGGTACGGCGGCCAGTTCGTCCCCGAGACCCTGATGCAGCCCTTGAAGGAGCTGGCCGAGGCCTACGGACGTCTCAAGGAGGACCCAGAGTTCAGGCGGGAGCTCTCCGGCCTTCTCGCGAACTTTGCCGGAAGGCCTACGCCCCTCTACCATGCCCGGTCCCTCTCCCGAGAGCTGGGCCGGAAGGTTTACCTGAAGAGGGAGGACCTGGTCCACGGCGGGGCCCACAAGCTGAACAACGTCTTGGGCCAGGGGCTGGTGGCGAAGGCCATGGGAAAGACGAGGCTCATCGCTGAGACCGGGGCGGGGCAGCACGGAGTTGCCTCGGCGATGGTGGGGGCGAACCTCGGCCTTGAGACGGAGGTCTACATGGGCGAGGTGGACATCGAGCGGCAGAAGATGAACGTCTACCGGATGGAGCTATTGGGCGCCAAGGTGATCCCGGTGAAGTCGGGTTCGAGGACCCTAAAGGACGCCATCAACGAGGCTTTGAGGGACTGGGCCGCCAGCTACGAGACGACCCATTACCTGATGGGGACGGTGGCGGGACCTCATCCCTACCCCCTGATGGTGAGGGAGCTTCAGTCCGTAATCGGGGCTGAGGCGAGGGGGCAGGTCCTGAAAGCTGAAGGAAGGCTCCCCGACTCCATCGCCGCCTGCGTCGGCGGGGGGTCCAACGCCATAGGGATCTTTTCGGGCTTTTTGAAAGATGAGACGAAGCTCATCGCCGTCGAGGCGGGGGGGAGGGGGACCTCTCACGACTCCAAGATGGCTGACCACGGGGCCTGTCTCAACCTCGGCGAGGAGGGGGTCCTCCACGGAGCCGTAACCAAGATCCTCCAGGACCCCTACGGCCAGATCCTGGAGTCCTACTCGGTGGCCGCGGGCCTCGACTATCCTGGGGTCGGGCCGGAGCTCGCCCACCTGGCGGAGATCGGCCGGATCACGCCCGCCATCGCCGATGACGAGGTCGCCATGGAGGGGTTCAGGCGGCTCTCGGTCCTCGAGGGGATCATCCCGGCCCTGGAGTCGTCTCACGCCGTCGGCTACGCCCTAAAGAACCCCGAGGCCCTTGGCGACCTCGCGATAATCAACCTCTCGGGCCGGGGGGACAAGGACCTGGCGACGGTGATGGAGTTTGAGAGGAGGGGAAGGAGATGAAGCTCGCCGAGGCCTTCCGCCACCGGCCGCTCCTCATCGCCTACATCTGCGCCGGCGACCCGACCCCCGAGGCGACCCC
>CAZHAO010000075.1:0-8366 GCA_964530375.1 uncultured Methanotrichaceae archaeon | reverse complement strand
CGGAATATGATTCCGGGCTTAGATGGGGTGCGAAATAGTTTCAGGACTCTACACTTGACCACCGATACGCTAAAGCAATGATAACATGGTATTCTGGCATAAAGAATTAAAATATGTCGGCTGAAGCGACAAAACCGAGACGACCCCGGGGGTGAAAGAGGCGGAGGCGACTTTCATCTCGCGTCTATCTTCATAAAATCGATATCTTGCGAGTTAAAATAGTGCGGGGGATGGGATTCGAACCCACGAACCTCTGCAGGACAGGGTCCTAAGCCCTGCGCCTTTGACCGCTTGGCAACCCCCGCTTTCAGAATATCATCTTGATTTTCGACGCCTCGGGACGACGATCAGTGGACCATCATCTTCTCCAGCACCGCCTTCACCGAATGGAGCCGGTTCTCGCTCTGGTCGAGGATCGCAGACCTCGGCCCGTCCATAACCTCGTCGGTGATCTCCCGGCCCCGGTGGGCCGGAAGGCAGTGGAGCACGATGGCTTCATCGCTGGCGTGCTTCAGGAGATCTGAGTTCACCTGATATCGGCCGAAGGCCGCAAGCCTCTTCTCCGCCTCCGATTCGTCGCCCATGGAGACCCAGGTGTCGGTCTCGACGACGTCGGCGCCCGATACCGCCTTGACGGGATCGGTGACGACGACGGCACCGCCTCCAAGACGATCAGCCTGATTTAATATTTTATGGTCTGGCCCAAAGCCGGGGGGAGAGGCGACGACGATCTCCATCCCCACCAGGGCGGAGGCGAGGATCGTCGAGTTGCAGACGTTGTTTCCGTCCCCGACCCAGGCCACCTTCAGGCCAGCCAAACGGCCGAACCTCTCTCTCATCGTCATCAGGTCGGCCAGGATCTGGCACGGGTGTTCGCGATCCGATAGGGAGTTGATGACGGGGACCGAGGCTGCGCGGGCCAGCTCCTCGACGGTTTTGTGGTCGTAGACCCGGGCCGCGATCCCGGAGACGAACCGCGAGAGAACCCGGGCGGTGTCGGCTATCGTCTCTCCCCGGCCGAGCTGGAGGTCGCTCTTGCTGAGGTAGAGGGCGTGCCCCCCCAGGTCGGTCATCGCCACCTCCAGGGATACCCGGGTCCTGGTGGAGGGCTTCTCGAAGATGGCGGCCAGGCTCTTTCCTGCCAGGATCGACCGGGTGGCAGGATCGTCCCTCCGGGCCTTCAGCTCTTCGGCCCTGTCGAGGATCGCCCGGATCTCGTCGGAGGAGAGGTCGGCTATGGATATAAGGTTCGATTTCATCTCGATACATCCGGACGTTTGGGTCAAGGCGCCCCGATCCTCTCTCTGATCTCCTCGATCGACGTCACTGCCCCTTCCGCGGGAGAGACGTCGGCCCTGAACCTCTTCAGCTCCAGAAGGCCACCCTCCCTCACCTCGCCCGAGAGGAGCTGGGCAGACCAGGGGCTGGCTGGCATGAAGGCGACGCCCGGATGGGGGTCTTCGGAGACCTTCGCCACCACCACAACTTTCCCGGAATCGTTCTCCAGGAGGACGGGCTTTCCGGCCTCCACGCCCAGCGCCTTGGCGTCGCCCCCGTCCAGATCGAGGATGGCGGACTGGTCCCGGTACCCGTCGCTGTACATCCCCCGGGCCTCTTCCACCTCCTGGAAGATGCCCCGATATGTGACCACGGTCACCTCTTTTTTTCCCGCCATCTAGACCGCCTCCGTTATCCTTTCGATGACCTCAACGTCCGAGAGATAACCCGACTCGACCGCCGCATCGAAGTCCACCTTCACCCCGTCGCTCCGAAGGGCAGAGCCCTCGGCCTCGAGCCCCGCCACGCCGATGGGGATCGTCACCTTCGCGGCGTCGGTGGTGAGGGTCCGCTGAGATGCCACCGCCACCATGGGAATTTCGGAGAGCTTCTTTGCGAGGGGCGCTGGAAGGACGGCCGCGGGGTCTGAGCCCACCACCATGACGGCGTCGCAAATGTCGAGATACTTCGCGATCCCAAACTCGGGGCCGTGCTCGACCCCGCCGCCGAAAGAGACGGAGTTGACGGAGCCGGTCTCGTCGAAGAGGGTCTGGTTGAACCCCCGGGTGTTGTAGTCCCCGAGGGTCGGGATCACGGAGAAGCGGGCGAGCTCGTTAAGCTTTGCGACGAGGGTGAAGAAGGGGCCGAGATCGCCTCCCCGGGAGTGGGCGAGGCCGAGGCCTGTGAAGATCACCCCGAACTTCGCCTTCCGCAGCTTCGTGCCCAGGTTCAGCATCCTCTTTTTGTCTTCAACCTTGGGGATCTTGCCGCCCAAAGTCGCCATCAACGCTTCAGCAAACTCGGCGTCGCCTCCCGGCGGAATTTTGAAGAAGCCGTCGGCGGCTATCTGAGCCGTCGGCGACTTTCGGACGTCGACGACGATCGCCTCCCTATCCTCCTCGTACCCCCTCTGCCTCTTCTCGCCCCGGGGAAAGTAAGAGAACCGGGAAAGGTGGCGGGGATGGCTGCTGGAGGGGTCGTCCCCCCAAAAGATGGAGACGTCGGCGAAGTTTCGGACGTCGTCGAAGGTGCAGGACGGAAGCTCGCCCTTGAGGATTTTTTCCGTTATCAGCCCCTGGGAGTAGGAGGAGGGATCGTCGATGACGGAGCCGAGCTTCTTTGCGAGCCTGACCCCTGCTCCCTGGGCCGCAAGGGTCGAGTTCCCCCAGCCGAAGAGGAGGGGTTTTTCCGCCCCCCCCAAAAGCTCTGCGGCCTTCGACGCGGCCTCATCTATGCCCACCTCAGATCCATCGACGGCAGGGGCGAGCCTGTCGACGACGAGGGAATCGTAGTGGGCCCGTCCCTTTCTGCAGAGGTTCAGAGTCTTTTTGACCTTCGCCCCCTCGAAATCCACCTCGATATCGTCACAGAGGAGAGAACAACCAGTACAGAACGCCATTTTACATCACCTAGATGAACTCGATCGCCTTGCTTGGACAGGTCACGATACAGGCGTTGCAGAGGACCTTCTCGGGCCCAAACCGCCTGCACTGATCCACGTTCACGCACTTGACCACGCCGTCTTCCACCATCAGGATCGCTTTGCCGCTGACGGGCCCGCGACCGATGGCTGTTCCCTTGGGGTCGCTCGCCACGTTGACGGGACAGGCTACGACGCAGTTTCCGCACCCGTAACACTTCTCGGTGTGAATCACCATCCCAGTCTCGGTGGCGTCGGCGCTCAGAAGAGGAGCCATAAGCTCCCTCAGCCCCGCTAGCTTTTTTTCGTACTTCGGCTCCTCCACCAGCGGCGTGCAGTCCTCGATCGCCTTCCGCTTTCCCAGAAGCTCGACGGCGAAGGCCATGCAGGTGGGAAGCCCGCACTTCTTGCAGTTCGTCTTGGGGAGGAGCTTATAAACTTCCATGACGCTGATCATTGTGGTGCACCTCGATGAGCAGGATCAGGAAAGTTTGAGATCGTCAATCGTATTAAGAATGTTGGCCTGGAGCCGGCCTATGAACTTGCGTAAACCTTTTCTCGGCCGTGGCCGTAATGTCGCTGATGCCCTTCAGCTCCCCTCTCGCCCTCCTGGGACTTTTGAGCGCGATCCCCCTGATCATCCTCTACATGATCCGGCCCAAGCCAAAAGACCTCCCTTTTCCGTCGACGGCCTTCATAAGAGAGGGGGAGGCGAAGCCCACGGCGTCCTTGAACCGGCTGATCACAGACCCCCTCTTCTGGGTCCAGCTTCTGGTGATCATCTTTCTGGTCCTGGCCGCTGCAGGCCCCTATACGGAGGCGAGGGGAACCCAAGGTGAGCACCTGGTGGTGGTGATCGACCTCTCCGCCAGCATGGAGGCGAGCTATAGCGATGCAAAGGAGATCTTCCTCCGGTACGCCTCGGGCGAGGAGAGGGTCAGCATCGTCCTGGCGGAGTCGATCCCCATCGTCTCCCTCCGGGAGGGTAACGGTGAGCAGGCGAGGACGACCATCGAATCCCTCTCCCCGCGGGCCGTCTCGGCAGACCTCTCGGCGGGCATGATGATGGCTAAAAGCCTCCTGGGGGCCGAGGGAGGTCAGATCCTCGTCATATCCGACTTCATCAGCTGGACCGGCGACGACCCGGAGGTTACGAGAAGGCTGATCGAGAGCGAGGGGACGGGGGTCGTCTTCGTCGACTCCGGCGGAGGTGGCGATAACGCGGGGATCGTCGGCGGCTGGATCATCGACTCCGGTGGCGTTTTGAACTACTCCTGCCTCATAAGAAACTACGGCAGGACCAGGACCGTCCCCATAACGATCGAGGGACCCGGGGGCACCTCCACCAACTCTCGAACCATAGACTCGGGGGGCGAAAGCTACCTCACCTTCGACGCCTTCCCCGGCGTCAACTCTGTGACCCTGGAGGTGGACGACGCCATATCCTCGGACAACAGGGCCTACGTCTATTCCCCGGAGCTGAGGCCGAGGAGGGTTCTTTACGTCGGGGACGATGGCCCCGTCCTCTCAGCCCTCAGGTCGATCTCCACCGTAGACGTCAGCAGGACCGGCGACTACGGCGGGTTCGACCTGGTGGTGATAGAGAACGGGACGGCCGACGGCGAGCTGAACCGATACGTCTACGGCGGCGGCAAAGTCGTCTACATCGCCTCGAACGATTCAGCCAGCCCCGAGTACCTGCCCGTCAGGATCGCGGGGGTCGTCAACGAGTCCGCCCCCCTCTGGACGAGAAACCCGGTCTTCGCAGAGGACCTCCACCTCGACGAGGTGGAGGTCTATAGCCACCTTCAGGCCTCGCCCCGCCCCGGCTCGGTGACGATCGCCGAGGCGAACGCTGTTCCCGTCGTATCCTACTGGAGGCTCGGAGGCGGCACCGTCGTCTACATGGGCCTTTCAGACGAGAGGTCCGACTTCTATTTGAGGCCGGAGTACCCGATATTCTGGTACGAGATGATCGGCTGGCTGACGAACGTCCCCGAAGCCTCCGACTCGAACCGGAGGACCGGCGAGATCGTGAGGCTGGGGGAGACGATGGTGGTGGACGCCGCAGGCGAGAGGATTTCAACGGACGTCCTCCTCCTCGATAGGGTCGGGATCTATCGGTTCGCGGGCAGAACCATCGCCGCCAACATCTACGATCCCGTAGAGTCGAACCTGCTGGGAGGAAGGACCCTCAACCTCGGGTCTTTCACCGGCGGCGAGACCGCCGAGAAGGTGATCAAAAAAGATCTCTCCCCATGGCTGGTGCTCATCGCAGCGGGGCTCGTCGTCCTGGAGCTCGCGATCCTGCGAAGGAGGCGGGAGAGTTGATGGAGGGCCTCTACTTCTCCGAGCCCCGCCTCCTCCTCCTCGTCCCCCTGATCCTGATCGGCGGGGTGGTGAGCCTCCGGCTGAACAGAAACAGGCTCCTCGTCTTGAGCAGGGCGGCGGTATTCTGCCTTCTGGCGGTGGCCCTCGCCAACCCCTACGTCACAGTGACCGAGACGACCCAGCCGAAACGGCCCCTCATTACCGTAGTCTCGGACCTGACGGCCTCGACGGAGATCTTCGATCGAGACGCTGCCGAGAGGGTCCACGCGGACCTCCCCGACTCTCAGATCAGAACCTTCTCGGGGATGGCTACGCCCCTCGGCGACAAGATCCTCACGTACGCCCAGCAGGGCGGAGCTCTCCTCCTGGTAACCGACGGCTACAGCAACGCGGGGCGGAGCCTGGAGGATGCCCTGGCCCTGGCGAGGTCCGCCAACTCCACCGTCTTCGCCCTGGAGATGGGGCCGGAGAGAGAGGACTACAGCATCGAGATCTCCGGGACGAACACCGCCGTCCTCGGCGGCGACTACCCCTTCACCGTCATCGTTCGAAGCGCAACCTCCGGGTTTGAAGGTCTCCTCACCGTCAGGGCCGACAACTCCGTCGTATACCAGAACATGGTCTCAGAGGACGGGAGGTCCACCTCCATCAAGATATCAAACCGGTTCTCTTCGACGGGAACCCACCTCCTGGAGGCGACGATAAACTTCCCAGAAGACGCCCAGAGGGAGAACGATCGGTATCAGAAGGCCGTCTACGTCGTCCCCAAGCCCGACGTCCTCCTGGTGGCCGATGGAGAGTCTCCCCTCTCGGAGATCTTAAGAGAGCAGTACAAGCTCACCACCACCGCCACCTTCGGGGCGGAGCTGCTGGGGCCCGACGGAAAACGGTACAAGGCGGTGATCCTGGACGACCAGAAGTACAGCCCGGAGCTGGCAAGCCTGAAGGAGTACGTCAAGAACGGCGGTGGCCTCGTGGTGGTGGGGGGCGAAGCGTCTTTCGACTTCGGAGACTACAGGAACTCAACCCTCGATGAGATCTTGCCGGTGAAGTCGGTCCCCAGCATCTTCGAGGGCGGGAAAACGACGGTCATCGTCATGGACATCTCAGGAAGCACCCGGAGGGAGATGTTGATCGGGGGCGCCACCTTCCTCGACTACGAGAAGGCCCTGGCCATCGAGATCCTCAAGTCGCCGGAGTTCAGGGACGATCGGGTGGCCCTCGTCGTCTTCGGGACCGAGGCCTTCGTCGTCTTCACCCCAACCCCCATCGCCGGAAAGGAGATGATGATCGGTGACCGAATATCGAGCCTCTCCCCCCAGCCCGGAGCCCAGGAGGAGACTCAGCTCGATACGGGCCTCGCCCTCGCCTGGGAGATCCTCAACTCCAGCAGCGGAGAGGGGGAGTTGATAGTCATCTCCGACGGCAGAGTGAAGGAGTACCCCGAGGTCTTCGAGGAGTCGACGAGGATGATCGGGGAGATGGATGCGACGGTCCACCTGGTGGAGGTGAAGTCCTTCGAGGACGCTCCCGGAGGGTTCAGAGACCTCGCCGCCAGGACCGGAGCCGAGTACCACTCCGCCGTCTACCCCAGCTCCGTGGCCATCAGGGCCACGAAGAGGCCGGAGGAGAGAGAGCTGCCGGAAGAGGAGGAGGTCCCAGCCAGCGGGTACGGACTGATGATCGCAGATCCGAACCACTACATCACCTCCGATCTGAACCTCACCGCCAACGCCACCGGCTTCAACGACGTCACCCCCAAGTCGGGAGGGCAGAGGCTGGTGGTGATGCTCGACGGAAAGCCGATCCTCACCTCCTGGAGGTACGGCCTGGGGCGGGTCGCCGCCTTCACCAGCGACGACGGAACAGCCTGGGCGCCGGAGGTCTACTCGGCTCGAAACTCGATGCTAGTATCCAGGACGGTGAACTGGGCCGTCGGCGACCCGCGGCCCGAGTCCGGGAGGATCGACGCCGAGGACGGATGGCTGGGAACGCCCCTCGATATCACCATAACGAGCGCGAGCCCCCCGAAGATCGGGTCGGGTCAGGTGGAGAAGGTGGGCGAGAACCGGTATATGGCGGTCGTCACCCCCGAAAGAGAGGGGGTATACACCGTGGGAGATTACGGCATCGCCGTCAACTATCCCCTGGAGTTCAGATACGTGGGCTTCAACCAAGAGTTCTCAAGGCTGGTCATGTCGAACGGCGGGAAGGTCTTCACCGAGGCGGAGGTGGCGGGAAGCCTCGTCGAGGAGGCGAGAAATAGGAGCGAGATCACGACCCAGCAACGGGTCAGCAGACGCTGGTTCCTCCTCTTGACGGCGCTGGCCATCTTCCTCTTCGAGGTGATGGCGAGGAGGCTGAGAGAGGTGAAGAGTTGATGGCGTTCCCGCACAAGATCTTGCGCCGCCTTGAAAGATAGATTTTTTAGATCGATCTGGGGCGATCTCAAGGCTGAAGCGTATCGTTATTTTTGCCGGCGTCCCCTGCCCACCAATAGCTATTTACCTTATTGATATCAAGTCTCCAAAAAGATGGGCTCATTTGCAAGGATGGCTAGGAATGAGTTCATATATTCTGTGGAGGTAACTACCAGAAGATGAGTTCCGAGATGTGCCCAGTATGTGGCCTTCCCAAAGACCTTTGCATATGCCAGGAGGTGGCCAAGGAGCAGCAGAGGATCACGGTGAAGATCAACAGACGACGATACGGAAAAGAGGTTACAGTGATCCAGGGGATAGATCCTCACGAGATAGATCTCAACGAACTAGCTACGTTTCTCAAATCGGAGCTTGCCTGCGGCGGGACCGTTAAGGGCTACGGCGTTATCGAGCTGCAAGGCAATCATACCGGGCGTATAAAGAAGATCTTGGTTAGGAAGGGCTTCGGGGAAAATCAGATCCAGATAAGTTCCTGAATTAACTCTCTTATCCTTTTCGCCCTTCTCGGGGCCATCTATGGACGCCTTGAGCTTTGCGGGAGGGCCTGCTGGGCGGAGCGGGCCTCGCACCCAGCCATTTTTCGAGATTGAACCTTCAACGGACTTCTGTGATATTCTTAAGCCAGCCGTCCCCCGAGCGGCGTCAGGGAAGAAGACAGAGAAAAAATAAAACCGAAA
>CAZHAO010000074.1:2084-8504 GCA_964530375.1 uncultured Methanotrichaceae archaeon | reverse complement strand
GATCAGAGACGTCGACGAGATCAGCCAGATCACAGAGAAGTCATCTCAGACCGGCGTCGTCTTCGTCGGCGGAGGGGTCCCGAAGAACTTCATCCAGCAGACGAAGGTCGTCGCAGACCTCTGCGGCAGGTACCGGGGCGGCCACAACTACGCCATCCAGTACACCATCGACTCGCCCCAGTTCGGGGGCCTCTCGGGCTGCACCTTCAGCGAGGGGGTCTCCTGGGGAAAGATTGCGAAAGAGGCGAGGATGATCCAGGTATTCGTCGACGCCACCATCGCTTTGCCCCTAGTCGTCCACGCCCTCGCCGAGGTCGGGACGCGGCGGAGGAACCCGCCCCTTTACTCCTGGGAAGAGGGTGAGCTCTCCCTCGCCTACGGAATAAGGTGAACGAGTTCATGATCATTGGCGATGACCACGGGGGAGAGGTGGGGGGGCCTATGGGCTCTTATTCGGACCCTTCTATCGAATAAGGCATCATGGGGCCCCGATCAAACTTATTAAAAAAATTGATGTCATTGCTGGAGCTTGGCAGCGCTTACCTTTTTGATCGGCTGATCGATGCCGAGGTCGGGCCCTTCGGCCAGGACTATGGCGAAGATCCACTCGCTCAGCTCAGGACAATGCTCGGGCATGCATTCGTTTATGCAGCCAGCGCAGGGTTCGAAGATATCTCCCACGAGAAGCTTTCTGTAGCGGCCAGAGGAGGAGGGCGCTCCCGCGTACCGAAGCCGGTATGTCCTCACCCCATCGGCCGATTCGGGCTCCCTGGTTATGAGCTCCTCTTTCAAGAGCTTCGAAACTATGCGGGAGCATTTGCGAGAATCGATATCTAAACATTTCCAAAGGTCGCTCTGCAGAACGCCTTCCTCACGCGACTTGATATACTCCAGCGCTTCCTCATACATCTGGACACCCGGACGGTCACTCAACCGGACTTATGAGGATTATGTTGTTCCCACGGAGTATCACTGAACCCAGCGATCGTGCCCTCTCTCCATTTACGATCTCCACCGTCTCCAGGAGGTGGAGGTTCAGGTAGTCGTCTACGCTGTTTAGGGTTCCCTCCAGAACGTGACGTTCCGACCCCTTCATCTCGACTTTGATCTTGGATCCGATCAACGTTTGAACTTTCTTAGTTGGAAACACAACTTTTGCCTCTCGCTTGTTTATTTTCGTCATTCAACCGTCGGCAAATAGCCGCCTTTGCGCAAATTGAGCAGAACCATATTAATGCAACGGGCGTAAAATGGGGGCGATTAAAAGTGCGCGCACTATATCGCCACAACTTCCTTTATGCCGTCGACGTTATTCTTCAGCTCTCGTTCTACGAAATTCTTGAGGGTCATCTGGGAAAAGGGACAGCCTGCGCAGCTGCCGGTCAACTTCACCGAGACGACACCATCGTCGGAGATGTCGACCAGCTCGATGTCGCCGCCCTCCATCCTGAGAGCGTTCCCTATGACCCCCAGCACAGATTCCACTTCTCGTCTCAAATCCGGCATGAATGCTTAATCTCCTCGGACCTTCAATACCGTTACCTTCTGCCCCATTATCGTGTACCTTATCCCTTTTAAAGCTTGTTCCAGCCCCTTGATTATCCGATCGCAGTCTCCGTCTATCACCGTGTTGACCAGAACTCCGGGCTCGGCGTGATGCCTGATCGCCTCGATGGTCATCTCTGGGTCCTCCTTCAGCCGGAAGTCTCTCCATTCTTTGGGAGCCATCCCCTTGTACTCATAGAGATAAAATCCCGTGA
Organism: uncultured Methanotrichaceae archaeon; assembly: GCA_964530375.1. GTDB lineage: Archaea > Halobacteriota > Methanosarcinia > Methanotrichales > Methanotrichaceae > Methanocrinis. Next base: position 6,744 of record CAZHAO010000074.1, on the reverse strand, counting down.
TTCCCAGTTCTGTGAGTGTGTTTATCACGCGGCCCAAATGCTCGTGATCGACAAATATCTTGACCATTGTCTTCATAAAATCCCGCCATAATATCTCACATGAAACTTTAAATAAACTTCGGCCCTTCGAAGGTCTTCAGCCACCAGATACGCTTTTATCCAGTCAGAGGGCTTAATTCACCGATCGATATGGGTTCGTGTAAGGACATCCGAGAAGTGCTCTTTGAGGCGGGGATATCCATCGACGAAGTGGTCAGCTCCGCCCTGGAGCTTTACGTGCCGCATCCCGGGGTGGAGACGAGGAATAAAGCCGAAGAGGTCTTTCGAAGAGAGCTGGAGATCGCCCTCTCAGACCCTAACCTCTGTCTTCTGATATACGCGGGGGTCCTCCTGGAGGAGGAGGGGAAGAGGGGAAACCTCCCCAACATGAGGAGTTCCGATTATGAGAGGGACCTCACCTACCTCATAGCCGACGAGGTGATCGGGATGAGCATAGCCAAGTACGTCGGAGGTTACAAGGGCTCCTTCGACTATGTGCGGTACGACAAGGCCAAGCCCGGTATCTTGGGGGCCCTCGGCCCCTTCATGGACGACGTCATCGCAGGGCTGATCGGCGGAGTCTCAGCGAACATGTACACTCGGGCGGTGTTCGGCTGAAGGACCACCTTTCCGCCCTCAAAGCCGGCTTTGGCTTCCTTTCGACGATACCCGTCGGGATATCGATGGAGGGGATCGAGGCTCTGATGAGACACATCTATCTATTCCCCTTGGTGGGAGCTTCCCTGGGACTGATCTACGCCGCCGTAGCCCTGGTCCTGACGGCCTTCGTCCCTCAGGGGATCGCTGCGGCCCTCCTCCTGGTGGCGATATACAAGCTCTGCGGGATAAACCACGCCGACGGCCTCGCCGACTTCGGGGACGGAGTTTCTGCCCACACCACCGTCGAGAAGAAGATCAGCGCCATGAAGGACGTCTACATAGGGACCGGTGGCGTCGTCTTCGTTGTGGTGGCGATCCTCGCCGTCTACTCCTCCCTGACGGCGATCCCCCGGGGAGCCCTTCCCGTCGCCCTTATCGTGGCGGAGGTGGCGGCCAAGCAGTCGATGATAGCCTTCGCCGCCTTCTCTACGCCCCTCCACCAGGGCTTCGGTCAGATCGCCATCGAGAACACCGATAGGTCCGACTTTCTGATCGGCCTGGTCATAGCCGCTCTGATCTGCGGGGCCATCGCGGGCCCCCTCGGCATAGCGGTCCTCCTCGCAGCCCAGATATCGGCCCTCTATCTGGTCGTCGTCTCCAGGAGAAATTTCGGCGGCGCCACCGGCGACGGCTTCGGTGCCGCCAACGAGGTGGCAAGAGCCACAGCCCTCGTTGCTGCCGCGATATTGATCACAAGCGGATTCAGATGGGAGGTTCTCCTCTGGACGCCGTGGTAATGGCTGGCGGCCTTGGGACGAGGCTACAGATGGGGGAGAAGCCGATGGTGCGGCTTTTTGGCCGGCCCCTCATCGACCGTGTCGTCTCAGCCCTTGAGGACAGCTCCGTCGAGAGGGTTGTTGTGGCGGCCACCGCCAGCGTCCCCGAGACGATAAGATGGGTCGAGGAGGCGGAGATCGAGGTGGTGGAGACGCCGGGCGGGGGATACGTTCCCGACATGGCGTTCGCCGTCGAGATGGCAAGGATCGATGCTCCCGTCCTGATCGTGATGGCGGACCTGCCCCTTTTGAGGGGGGAGATCATAGACGAGATCATCGAGGTCTACGAGAAGGTGCCGGAGCCCGCCCTATCGGTCCACACGCCTCTGGAGATATACCGGCGGATCGGAGGAAGGCCCGACGCCCTCTTCAACTACCGGGGGCGGTTTATAGTCCCCTCGGGGGTGAACGTCCTTTTGGGCTCAAAGATCAGGTTCGAGCAGGAGGACTACCACCTGATCCTCGATAGGATAGAGCTGGCGGTTAACGTGAACTCTCCGAGGGACCTGGCGATATGCGAATCGATCCTTCGCGGAGACTTGAAGATCTGATATTTATATCGGGGGTGAAGAGATGGATTACGTCGCGATAGAGAACGAAAAATACTCGGTGGAGGACCTGGAGACCCTGACCGGAGAGGCGAAACCTGAAAATCCGAAAGGGTACATCCTCCTTCTGGCGAGGGTTTTGAAAGATCCGCTGAGCCTTCCTCGAAGGCTTAGGGAGATCTGCTCCCTCAAGCTGAACGACGAGGAGAGGCGAGACCTCCGGATGGCCCTGATCAGGGTCCAGATAGAGAGCGAGCTGAAGATGAACGAGGACATCCAGAGATATCAGCAGAGGAGGTACGTATCCCAGGTGATCGAGATCCTCCTCTTCAAAGACCTCCTCCTGGCCCCAGGGGAGCCCGAGGAGCCGGATTGATAGGATTGATCGGCAGGGGGGGGATCAGCACGATGGCAGGATCAGATCCGCGGGATTGAGTCGCCGAATTAGCCATATCCGAAGATTTAATCGGCAGGACAGAGGGATCTCCCATCGGTAGGATAAGAAAAATAGCTGAATAAAATAGAGAGAAGGTGTTCCCCTCGGGGGACACCCTTAATCGCCTTTACTTCTTCTTTGGTGGCCACTGCTTTTCCATCCAGCCGGGCAGACGTCCCGAGTCCTCGGGGCCCACCATGGCCTTCACCTTGTCCTGGTAGAGGTCGTCCAGCTCGCCGCTGAACCTGGCGCACATTCCGGGGAGGACGAAGGCCTTGTGGGTGGTCTTCTCGAAGTCCACTCCCGCCTCGGCGAAGGCGTCCTTGATCTTGGCTGGTGTTATCTGACCGCCAGCGACGGAAGCCTGGACGCCGATCCCGTCGGTGTTCACCGCGAGCAGGTACGAGTCGATGTTGTTGGATCCGAGGTCCGACTCGACCGTGTAGTAGGTCAAGGCGAAGTTGGTGGTGAGGAAGATCGGCGAGCTCTCGTTGGGGTTGCCCACCTTGTATAGGCCGGGCTTCACCTGGACAGGCGTCCTGGGGTCGGTGTAGATGTTGAACCTCAGGTGCATGTCGGGCATGACGCTATAGGGCTCCATCGAGTGCCTGATCATTATGTCCGCGCCACGGATGACGAAGGTGGCGGCGAGGACGGACTCCCAGTAGGCGCCTCGAACCGGGTCCTTGGTGGTAAGCCAGGCGTTGATCGGAAGAGCCATGACGGGATAGTTGAAGTCCTTCTGCCCCTCCTCGGTGGCGGCTCTCCGCAGCTTAATGAAGTTCTGTAGGGTCTCCTGGAGCTTTTCGCCGTTGGGCGCTGTGCCGGGATCGAGGACGAGGTCCTTCAGCCCCATCTCCGCAAAGGTCTGGGCCATCCCCTTGAGGCCGTCGAGGTCGAAGGGGACCCTCAGAGTTACGGGGACCTTGTAGTCGAAGGCGAGCTGGGCTACCTCCTTCCAGTTATCCTTGGTGGCGGCGTAGATCAGGGGCCTCTTGGCGGCCGAGACCTCAAGGCCTGCCTTCAGGACCTTGGGGTCGAAGGAGCAGAGGATCATGGGCTTCTCGGTGTTCTCCATCACCTTCTTCACGCAGGCGGCAAACTTGGCAGGATCGCCGGTGACGGATCTGACCGCCACCATCTCGACGCTCTCCCATTTGCCGATGTAGAACTTCTTCCAGCCGTCGATCAGCTTGACCCTCTCGACTAGGTCTGCCTCGTTCATGGCGTCGGTGACGTCGTAGGCGAATGGAGGCTTGTTGAAGAAGGTCATCTGGTGGCGGTACATCACGTCCTCGCCTCCGACCTTCTGCTGCTTGTCGCCAACTCCGACGTATACCAGGGCGACCTCGGGGGCGATGACAGTCTTGAGCTGTTCCAGCTTCTTGCCGTACTTCTTCTGGTTCTTCTCGTCTACGAGGGGCTTGCACTCCTCGATCCTCCTGGTCCTCGAGATGATTCCTGCTGCAAAGGCCATGCAGGTCTGTTCACCGCACTCGCCGCAGTTCGTCTGAGGCAGGAACTTGTAAAGGTTGAGCGGGCTAGATTCCTTCAAGGCTATCAGACCTCCATTGAGATCCAGTTGGTGGTGTCAGGCGTCTCCGCCTTGACCAGGCCCATCAGAGACTGGGTGATCTCCTGCAGGTAAGAGACGGCTATCGGGTTCATCATCATGAAGATGTCAACCCCGGCCATGGCCAAGGAGAACCCGGTGAGGATCTCCCAGATGGGGCCTCTCAGCATCCTGTCTCCCCACGGAGAGTCGTTCTTGTTGGGGGAGTTGACCATCCAGGCCTCTCGAACGCCCCAGGCGTTGGTGGTGCCTGACGACATCGGGAAGTTCAGCTCCTCGTCTCCCTTCAGGCCGCCGAGCCTGATCCTCTCCATGTTGGAGTAGGCGAAGTCCATGCCGTAGGCGAGGGCCGCGGTAGTCGGGTCCACGACGATGGAGTCCCTCGGGACGCCCGCCACCTTCATCAGCTTCCTGTCCAGCTCCTTCTGGGCGTTAATCTCCAGCTGAGTCCAAGATAGACAGACGTTGTTGTTAGCGGCACAGGACTTTCCGATCGCTTCCCAGTCCAGGTTCAGGCTGGCGCTGGCGATGAGGGCGCGCTCGCCCTGGGCCACCTCGGAAGCCTTGGTCAGAACCTCCACGTCCTTCTCGGGGTTGCCGCTGCCGCCGATGACGATCGGCACGTCGA
>CAZHAO010000074.1:0-2074 GCA_964530375.1 uncultured Methanotrichaceae archaeon | reverse complement strand
GCCTGGAGGACGTCCTCCACGACCTTCACAGCTTCCTTGGCCGGGGTGTCCTTTACCAGGGGGTCGGTGCTGATCAAGTGGGTGGTGACCAGGTCGGCCTTGAACTCCTTGACCGCCTTCTTGGCCCAGTCGGCCGGATCGTTCATGACGTCCTCGTAGTGCATCTTTACCGCCTTGGCCATGCCGATGGGCATGTCGAAGACATCGATGGTGACGACGGGCCTGTTGGGCATCGCAGCGTCGAAGAAGAAGGGCATCGCCTTCTCGCCGCCGATCTTGATGACGTGGCCTCTCGATCCGCCCTCAGCCTTGGTGGCCCCGAGCTGGACCTCCTGGATCTGAGTCTTCCAGGACTTGTCGGTGCCCACAGAGAACTTGGCGCTCTTGAGAGCGTCAGGAATCTTGAAGGCCGGAACTGCCGCAGCAGCTTTTGCCAGCTCCGGGGGTGCGGGCGATATCGCCTGAGCCACCGCCACCGGCTGGAGCAGGCTGTCTATGGGATAGCCGAAGGCCTTGGCCATGTTGACCAGCTGGACCGCCACCTTTGCCACCTCTTCGCCGAAGTAGTATGCGAAGAGAGGTCCGGCGCCGCCAGCTCCAGTGTCGATCTCCAGTTCTATATCCCCCTCGATGGTGATCCCTTCGAGGGACTTCACGTCCATTTCCGCCAATTTCTTATTTAAGTCGGATATGCTTAGTTTCTCTGCCATGTTGATACTCCCCTCATAGACCGATCTCTTTAATGATATGCTCCTCCACTTCCACCACGGCAGGAGAGTCGTCTGGCAGGCCGACCAGGGGGTCGCCCACCAGATCGAGCCGAGCTATGTTCTCATCGTAGGGAATAGTGCCGATAACCTTCAGGCCCAGACCGCTTGCGACCTTCAAGATCTGATCCTCGGACAGATCTCGAACCTTGTTTGCTATGACGTAGAGGTTGTTGTACTTCAGATCCAGCTCGTCGGCGAGCTGTCTAATCGTCTCCGCGGTCTTGAGACCCCTCCGAGATTCGTCGGTGACCACGATCAGCGAGTCCACCTCGGAGATGGTCTTGCGGCTCAGATGCTCAAGCCCCGCCGGAGAGTCCACGATGACCAGGTCGTAGTTGTCGATGGTCTCGTCCATGATCCCCTTTAAGAGGGAGTTGAGATAACAGTAACATCCGGACCCTTCCGACCGACCCATCACCAAAAGATCGTATCCATCCTTCTCCAGAAGCGCCTCGAAGATCTTCGCCGCAAATAGCTGCTTCTTGTCGTAATCGGGCGGCAATGAGATTCGAGAGTCCTGGATCTCCTCTCTTATGTCCCCGATGGTCATCTCTACATCATCCCCCAACGCATCTGCAAGGTTGGCATCGGGATCGGCGTCTATGGCCAGGATGGCGGTTTTTTTGTCTCTCTTTAGGAGAGTTCTGATGATCATCGCGGTGACAGCGGTCTTGCCGGTGCCGCCTTTTCCGGTTATCGCTATGACTTTCCCCACGTTACTAGCCTTCTGCCTGTAGTTTGCTCTTCGGCTACGACTATCGCTTAACGACGACAATTTCCATGATGTGGACGTTGGCGCCCCTCAGCTCCAGGGTGATGCCGCCGGATCCTCCCGCAGGCTTTGCGAAGGCGGGCGCGGATGCTCCTCCAACGGGTGCCGCCGCCGCTGCGGGGGCTGCTCCTTCGGGCTCCTTCTTCTTCAGCTTGAGTGCTAACTTCTTGCCAGCCATAATAATATCTCCCTCTCGATTTTTCCCTCGTACTATAAAACCAACCGTCGTGCCAAAGGCCCGACGGTCGGAATTAAACCCTTTCACTTAAGATATAGGAGGGAAAAGGTGGACGCTCACTTGGCGAGCGTCACCTTGTCGATGGTCACCTTGGCGTCCTTTAGGATCAGCTTGATCCCGCCCGCCCCGCCTGCAGAGATGGGGGCGGCTCCCGCGGCTGCGGGCTTCGCTGCTGCCGCGGCAGGTGCCGCAGCTGCTTCAGGCTCCTTCGACTTCAGCTTAAGTGACAGTTTCTTGGCCATTCCTATAACCTCCTACACCCACAAACACAGAGATACTATAAATTCTTACTCC
>CAZHAO010000073.1:5971-8544 GCA_964530375.1 uncultured Methanotrichaceae archaeon | reverse complement strand
GAGGATCGAGCTGTAAACCGCCTCACCATGCCGATCGCCTCCCTGATGAACCAGCCCTCCTTTCGCGCCCATCTTCCCCAATCCTCCAGGTCAGTCGAATGATAAACTGCTTATAGCTAAAAGATATTTGAGATACTATGGACATCGTACTCCGCGATCGGTTCACCGCATTATGGCAGAAGTACTTCCCCGGGGCGGAACTTCCCATAACCCTGGAGTTCCGGAAGGAATCCCCTGCCGTGCAGAAGGTCCCGCCGCCCGAGGGCTGGCGCTGCCTCATCTGCCAGCTAAACCGGGTCAGGAACGGGACGCCCCTCGTCTTCGATGCGCATTCGATCTCCTGCCCGGGCGGGCTCATGTACTCGGGGTTTTCAGCAGAGCGCCCGCCCGACTTCCGCTACTTCCTCTCGTACGGGAAGCCGGGCGTCCTCGAAGGGGAGCGGTACAAAAAGACCCCCGAGATCGTCGATTCTTGGGAGAAGACGATCCCCGAGATCTCGTCGGAAGGAAAGAGCATGCACTTCGCGCGGTGGGACCAGCTCGGAGAGACGGACGATCCCCAGGTGGTGATCTTCTTCGCCCGTCCCGAGGTCCTCTCCGGCCTCTTCACCCTCGCCAACTACGATAGAAGCGATCCGAACGGCGTCATCTGCCCCATGGGAGCAGGATGCAGCTCCATCATCCTCTATCCGGTGCTCGAAGAGCAGAAGGACGAGTCGAAGGAGGTGCCGAAGGTCGTCCTGGGGATGTTCGATCCATCGGCCCGCCCCTGCGTCCCCCTCGACGTCCTGGCCATTGCCTTCCCCATGAAGAGGTTCGAGAAGGTGGTCGGGTACATGGAGGAGAGCTTTCTTTCGACGAAGGAATGGGAGAGGGTGGCAAAGAAGATCCAGCGGAGCGGGGCGCTTAATCGGAAAGAGTGAGAGAAAGGGTCCAAAGCCGACCCGCCAACGCCCCCGGCCACCTGGACGGCATTGGCGAGGCTCCGGTCCGCGCCCCGCCAGCCCCTTCTCAGAACATGATCCCGCAGTCGTAGGGGACGAGCACCTCCGACCTCTCACCGATGATCAGGTGGGGAAACTCCCTCTCCATGATGATCGACCTCTTGATGAACCCGCCCCACTTGGTGAAGACGACCACCTCGACTTTGACCAGATCCTTATTCATCGAGACGACGGGGGTGAGGTCGAACTTCCCAAGATCCGCCATAAGCCCCTCGACGGTGGATTCGTCCTCGCCGACCCAGCCACCTCCCAGCCTCGCCCGGGCGTCCTCGATGTCTGAGACGATCCGGTCGTCGTTGTAGGCCGCGTGCCAGAACGCGTAGAACTGCTCCCCCTGGACCAGGAGGAGGGCGAGCTGGAAGAACCCCTCCGGCGACCCGTCCGTATCGATGTACCGGAGATAGTAGTCCTCCCTATCCTCAGGCTCAATGGCGGCATCGGCGGCTAGATACTCGGAGTAGTTACTGTAAGGGGGCGCGGAGACCTTCCTCGCGTAGAGGACCGGGGCGCCACCTATCCCCGCGTAATGGTAGACGTAGTCGAGGACCCGCCCCCCCTCCATGCTGAGTTGGTCCAGGATTGTGAAGTAGAGGCTGACGTCGAAGTCCTGGTCTGTCTTTCTGGCGTCCTCGGCCATCAGATGGTCGGGAAGCTCCTGGGAGTCGACGAGGGCCTCGAACCTGGCGACGAGATCTTTCGAGTAAGATGGAGAGATCGTCGTCACCAGGATCCACGAGGGCTCCACCATCTCAACACCATCTTGCCCATCTTCTGCCATCTCGCTCTGAGAGCTGGACGGCTGGAGGGAGACGGCTAGGATGGAGAGGATCAAAAACATCTGCATGATAGATTTGAAGCTCATCATTATCGCCCTGAACGCCTTTTGAGATCTCTTTGAGAGATTCTCTTGAGGTTCCGTATTACTATCCCTATTATTTAATGGTATTCCGGAGCGGATCTCGATATAGCCGTGGCGGCGATTATAGATGATCAGCTGTAACCGTAGGCGATACGGGGGATCGAAAAATGGCCCGCAAAAACCTCACCTCCCCGATCTGGATAGAGGAGGACGGCCGCGTCTCCAGATGCGCCGAGCTGGAGGGAGCAAGCTGTTGGCGAGACGCCCCCAAGGGCGCTTGAAACCCTCAAAGAGGCCGTGGAGCTGTACCTGGAGAACGCCGAGGAGCTGGGCCTCATCGACGCTGGCGCCGATCGCCCTCTCAATCTGTCCAGACCTTCGGCCGATTTTAACCTTTTCAAAAGAGATATATCCCCCGGGTTCATTTTAGGTGACGAACAGTCGGAAGGCGATATCATGACCGAGGATCCGCCAAAGAAGCATAGAGATCGCCCATCTCTCGACGAGATCGTTCGGGCGCTGAGGGAGATTATGCCCGATCTCACTTTGCGCTACAGCGTGAAGCATTTGGGCGTCTTCGGCTCTTACGTCAGGGGCGAGGCGGATACAGAGAGCGACCTCGATATCCTCGTAGAATTTGAACAAGCACCCACCCTCTGGGAACTCATCCGGCTCGAAAGAGAGCTGGGCGATAAGCTGGGAGTCAAGGT
>CAZHAO010000073.1:0-5871 GCA_964530375.1 uncultured Methanotrichaceae archaeon | reverse complement strand
CGCATCGACCTCTCGATCGCCTCCCGATCGACCCCGTTGATCACCACCTCGTAAGAGGCCCGGATGGAGGGCGGTAGGATGCATACCCCCTCGTCCTTGAGGGTGGGGCAGAACCGCTCGTTGGTCGAGGCCTTCAGGAACTTGTAGCGGCTTCCCACCTTCGAGCCGCTGGCGACGACCCCGCCGGGGAAGGGGGTGATCGTCCCCTCCTCCTCTCTGATGGCGTCGACGGCGGCCTCGGCGGCCATGAGGGCTGACGCCTGATTTTCGGCCATGATGTAGAAGTTGCCGCCGGCGATCCCGTCGACGGCCCCGATCTTCTCCTCCACGATGAAGTCGCCGGACATCACCGGGATGCTGCAGACGCCCCGATCGCAGTAGGCCATCTCCTTCTGAAAGCCGTCTCCGAAGAACTTCAGCTTCGCCCCCGTATCAAACTGCTTCTCCGCCTCGGGGATGCCGTTGAAGACCGCCGTGGTGGGGGCGGTGAGGACGCACTGGCCGATCCGCGATAGGAGGGAAGCCTCCAGGTTCTTGAAGCTCATGTTGCAGATCTGGATGAAGACGCCGGGCCTCCCGTCTGGGGTCTCGTCCCTCCTCGCAGTTCGCTCGATCCCGGCCTCCGCCGGGCACATTATCACAGAGGTCCCAAAGCCTGTGGCCTCCCGGGCCGCCTCCATCGCCCACCTCTCGGTGATCGCCGTAATCAGGACCCTGGCCACCTTTATCGGAAAGCCCTCCGCAAAGGTGTCTTCAATCTCTACGCCGTTTATCTTCATCCCTTCCACTCCTCAAAACCAACAATTTAGCAACTTCCCTCAGGCTCCGGGTTGTAGACCGCGAATTTGAAACCATCGTCGTCCTCGAAGGCCGCCGCCGAGCAGACCGGCCGCTCGAAGACCAGGTCGAAGGCGGCCTTCGCCACATCCCCGGCGCTCTCCCCTTTGACCAACACCTCTTCAAACTCCGTCTTCTCGTAGGTGGCGACCAGGAAGGCGGAGTCGCCGGAGAGGTCGAACTCCTTAGCCCTGATCTCGCCTTTCCGGGCGATCCCCAGCCACCCCCGGTCCCCCATCACGACCCCTGCGATCCGCGGGGTGTCCAGCTCGTCTCTCTCGTACCCGTAGGCGGTCAGGCTGAAGGCGATGGCGTCGAGGGGCCTCGTCCCGTCTTTGATCTTCTCTGCGATCATGTCGGCCTGGGTCCCGTTGGCGACGACGGCCGCCTTCCCTGCCAGACGGATGCAGTTGTATGCGATGTAGGGATTCCGGTCCAGGTCCTTTGGATTCACGGGCGAGACGAGGACCGTCTCGCCCCTGACCTGAGCCCGACGGTTCGGAAAGGAGCGGGACGACACCCGATAACCGACCCAGGACCGGCCTTTCGTCCTGCCTATGACCACGATCCTTCCAACGTACATATTCTCCTCCAAAAAAAGAGGTTTGAGGCTGAAGGGGCCAAAAGCCCCTTCCCTTCAGTCGAGGAGGCCGAACTTATCGGCGTTGGCGTCGGCCATCGCCTGGAGCTGGGCGATCACCTCGGCCCCGCCCTCGGCCTTGAAGAGGTGCTTGAACCTCCCCTGGGTCTTGAGGTACTCCTCGACGGGCTTCTTCCTCCGAACCTTCTTGACGTCTGTGAGGACGCCGTCGGTATACTCGTATAAGGGCCAGAGGCAGGTCTCGACGACGAGCCTCGCCTCCTCGATGGTGTCCCCGGCCTCAAAGCTCCACCCTGTGATGCAGGGGGCGTTGATCTGGATGTAGGCGGGGCCGTCGGCCTCTAAAGACCTCTTCACCTTCCGGCGAAGGTCGACAGGGTAGGCGATCGACGCCGTGGCGACGTAGGGGATCCTGTGGGCGACGGCGATGGCGGGCATGTCCTTTTTGGGCCTGGGGTTTCCAAGACTCAATTTTCCCGTCGGCGTCGTGGTGGTCTTGGCGCAGAAGGGGGTCGAAGCGCTCCTCTGGACCCCGGTGTTCATGTAGGCCTCGTTGTCGTAGCAGATGTAGGTGACCCGATGGCCCCGATCGAACATCCCCGATATCGCACCGATCCCTATGTCGAAGGTGGACCCATCCCCGCCGATGGCCAGGATGTTTATGTCGGTCTTTCCGAACCTCTTGAGGGCGACCTCCACCCCCGAGGCGACCGCCGCGGGGTTCTCGAAGAGGGAGTGGATCCAGGGGACCCTCCAGGAGCTCTCCGGGAAGGGGGTCGATGTGACCTCGAGGCATCCCGTGGGCGAGGCGACTATGGTGTTTGGCCCCGCGGCGTCCAGGACTAGCTTTATGGCCGTGGGCATTCCACATCCTGCACAGGCCCGATGGCCGGGTGCAAACAAACTCTCTTCCATGATAATCCTCCTAGAGACACTCCTGCTTCACGTCGAAGATCTCAAACTCCGACTCGATCCCGGCGTCCTTAACCTTCGACGCCTTCTCGACCATCGCCCTTATGTGCTTGATCCCTATGTCCCGCCCTCCGAGGCCCGCCGCAAACCCGATGACCGGCATCCTCGCGGAGCTGTTGTAGAAGGCCCCCTTCAGGTCGGTGAGAAGGGCGCTCTCGTACCCCATGGAGAGGTCCTTCTCGATGACGGCCGCGACGTTTGCATCCTTCAGGGCTCCCTTGAGCTCGTCAGCGGGGAAGGGCCGGTAGCTTCGGATCTTGACCAGGCCCACTTTGACGCCCTCAGACCGGAGCTCGTCGATCGCCTCTTTTACGGTTCCGACGACCGATCCCATGGTGACCAGGGCGATCTCGGCGTCGTCCATGGCGTAGGTGTCGATGAGGCCGCCGTACCCCCGGCCGAAGACCTCCTCGAACTCCTTGGATACCTCTGCGATCTTCTTCTTCGCCCTCTCCATCGCCTTGAACTGGAGGTACTTGAACTCGGTGAACCAGCTGGGGTCAGCGAAGGCCCCGAAGGTCTTGGGGTTTTTCGGGTCCAGGACGTACTCGGGCCTGAAGGGTGGCAGAAACTCCTTAACCTTCTCTTCGTCAAGAAACTCCACAGGCTCGTAGACGTGGGTTAAGATGAACCCGTCCATGCAGGACATGGAGGGGGTGAGGATATTCGGGTCCTCGGAGATCTTGTAGAGCATGGGCGTCAGGTCGATCGCCTCCTGGACGTTCTCGGCATAGATCTGGATCCAGCCAGAGTCCCTCGCCCCCAGGGAGTCCTGCTGATCGTTCCAGATGGAAAGAGGAGCGCTGAGGGCTCTATTCACCGTCGTCATTACGATGGGCAGCCGCATCCCCGATACGTTGTAGAGGACCTCGAACATCAGGGCCAGGCCCTGGGAAGTCGTCGAGGTGTAGGTCCTCGCCCCCGCCGCGCTAGCCCCGATTAGGGAGGATAGGGAGGAGAACTCCGAATCGACGTTGATGTACTCGCAGTCGAGCTTTCCGTCGGCGACGAACTCCGAGAGGTGCTCCACGATGTGGGTCTGAGGCGTGATCGGATAGACCGATACAACGTCGGGAGAGCAGCACCGGACGGCGTCGGCTATCGCATAGGATCCTTCCACCACTTTCCTCATCTACTTTTCCTCCAGGACCATGGTGATCGCTCCCCGCGGGCACTCGTGAGCGCAGACGCTGCACCCCTTGCAGTAGTCGAGATCGGGGACGAAGTTGCCTTCGATCTGGTGGATGCAGCTCTCGGGACAGTAGATCTCGCAGAGGCTGCACTTGATGCACTTTTCGTGATCGAAGACGGGCACAAAGGTTCTCCAGGCGCCGGTCTTGGTGATCTCGCTGCTGCCCGGCTCCACCACCATCCTAACTTCGCATTTGCTCATCGGCAAACCCCCTCGTAAGCGGTCTTTATGGCGGCGAGGTTCTTCTCCCTGAGAGCTCCGGCAAACCTCTCCGAGATGGCCTTGTTTATGCTCTCGAGGCTCACCTCACCGGTGGCACCACAGAAGGCGCCGAGCATGGTGGTGTTGACGATGGGCCTGCCCAGCTTCTCGAGGGCGATCCTGGTGGCATCGATGGTGACGACCTCCGCCTTCGTCTTCAGCTTCAGGTCTTTGGCATTCCTGTCGGTGTTGATTATTATCTTCCCCTCGGGCTTGAGGCCGTTTGCCACGTCGACGACGTCCAGGAGGGTTACGTCCTGAACTATGACGTAATCGGGCTCGTAGATCTGGCTCCTGACCCGGATCGGCTCGTTTGCAATTCGGGCAAAAGCCATGACTGGAGCGCCTCGTCGCTCCACACCAAAGGCGGGGAAAGCCTGGGAGAACTTTTTATCTTCAAAAGCCGCAATAGCTATCAACTCAGCAGCAGTAACAGCTCCCTGGCCACCCCGGCCGTGAAATCGAATCTCCTTCAACCGGCTGACCTCCTCATCGGCGTGAGGCCGCGAAGGATAAAGCCTTTTCGGATTCGAGTCGGCGGCGGCGCGTCACCACATTTTTATATCGGACGCGCGCCTAAAGCAAAGAGTTTCCCATGAAGGATGATACGGAAGAGGAGAAGGGAAAGGAAGAGGGGGATGTTCAGGGCGAGCTGCTCTTCGCGGTCAAGGCGGCCGAGCAGAGCCTCCCGGAGGGCGCGAGCCCTCAGATGGGAGAGATCCTCGCCTTCATCGAGGGGATGGCCCCCTTCCTGAAGAAAGATACCCTCATCCAGATCAAATGCTCCAGCTGCGACAACTTCGCTCCGTCCTTCTTCCCCATCGAAGGCGACTTCATCGTCGTGGAGTCTCGGGCTTACTGCCACGCCAAAAAGCAGCCTCACCACCACCTCAACCTCTTCACCATAGCCAAGTGCCAAGAGCACTCAAAAGAGGCCCAGAAACGGCTTTTGGAGCTGGCGAAGTCGGTGGTGGAAGAGGACCTCCGGCCGGCCCTCGCCGGCAAGAAGCTCTACGATCGAAACGCCTTCGCCAGCTATGATGTGGACTACAGGATCATCCCGGAGAGGAGCATGGTCTGCATCAAGTTCGGTCACGACGACGGCGATTTCGTGGAAAGCGGTATCAAGATCTGCATTCTGAGAAGGCTGGATCCGGGCTTCGGCGAGGATGCCAAAAAGATCAAGTCGGTTCACAAGTACGGCCGACCCGTCATGGTGGTGATGGCCGCCCGCCAGATTCGGCGACAGATGGGGATCGACGAGGTTCTTGAGGGGATAGCCGAAAAAAGGGGGATGGACATAGCCCATCTCTGATCTGATCACAAGTACTAAATAACTAATTGAAGGATGTTTATTACAATGGTAGATTGCATAGTGCCTGATACGAGCGTGGTGATCGACGGCCGAGTCTCTGCCAAGGTCGCCTCCGGTGAGTATCGTGGAAAACGAGTTGTAGTCCCCGAGGCGGTGGTGGCGGAGCTGGAGGCCCAGGCCAACCACGGTCGGGAGACGGGGATCAAGGGGCTGGAGGAGCTGAGACGCCTCTCGCAGCTGGCAAAGTCCGGCAAGATCGAGCTGGAATATGTAGGCGTGAGGCCCGACCTCGACCAGATCAAGCTCGCTGGGGGGGGCGAGATCGACGCCATGATCAGGGACGTGGCCCTGGGCATAGGGGCCTATTTCCTCACCAGCGACTCGATCCAGTCCAGGGTCGCCGAGGCTATGGGGATCGAGGTCGAGTACGTCCGACCCCAGAGGGAGGAGATCAAGCCGATCAGCCTCGATAAGTACTTCACGCCGGATACCTTATCCGTCCACCTCAAAGAGGGGACGGTCCCCATGGCCAAGAGGGGTAAGGTGGGAGAGTTCAGCCTCGTCAAGATCGGTAACAGGAACCTGACCGAGAGGGACCTCCGGGATATGGTGAGGGAGATCTTCGAGCGGGTCAAATCCGACCCCGACGCCCATATCGAGATGGAGAAGATCGGCGCCGCCGTAGTCCAGCTC
>CAZHAO010000072.1:0-8560 GCA_964530375.1 uncultured Methanotrichaceae archaeon | reverse complement strand
AAAACCCTCCAATTTAGACAATATCCGCGCAACATTGAAATAGATGGTCGCATATATTAGCTAATCAGAGCCAACAACCATACGATCTGCGAGATCATCGCTTCTGAAGTTTCCAGAGATCGGCTTTCGACCCGGGAATTCAGAACTTCAGACGATCGAAAAAGATAGAAATTGGTATTGGTAATGGACTTGAAAACAGACGGAAACTGATGAGGAAGTCTTCAAATGAAAGTTTGTGCTACAGCAGCTGGCCCCGGCCTTGACGCCCCCCTCGACCCGAGGTTCGGGCGGTGCGCCTACTTCGTGGTCGTGGAGACGGAGACGATGGAGGCAGAATCGATACCGAACTCCAGCGCCAGCGCCGCGAGCGGCGCCGGGATCCAGGCGGCCCAGACGATCGCCAATGCCGGAGCCTCTGCCCTGATCACGGGAAACATAGGCCCCAACGCCGCCGAGACGCTGAAGGCGGCAGGGGTAAAGGTCTACCTCGCTCCGGGCGGGAGCGTAAGAGAGGTGGTGGAGAGGTTCAAGAAGGGAGAGCTCTCGGAGACCTCCTCCGCCTCGGTTCAGGCCCATTCGGGGATGGGGCCGGGCGGAGGGATGGGTCGTGGCGGTGGCCGCGGCACAGGCCGGGGTGGCGGTCGCGGCGGCGGAAGAGGCCAGGGCGGTCAAAACTGGTGATGGAAGATGAAAGTAGCCGTTCCAACCATGGGAGATCAGGGTCTCGATGAACTGATATGCGCCCACTTCGGTCGGGCCGAGACCTTCACCATAGTCGACATCGACTCCGGCGACGTCGAGGTGGTCAGAAACACCAGCGAGCACATGGGAGGCATCGGCCTTCCCCCGGAGCTAATCTCCGCCAAGGGCGCTCACGTCATGCTGGCGGGAGGCCTCGGCCCCAAGGCCGTCAAGATGTTCGAAGGGTACGGGATCGATGTCTTCGTCGGGGCGACGGGCACCGTTCGGGACGCCATCGCCGACTGGAGAGAGGGGTACCTCGAAGAGGCCACCGACGAGAACGCCTGCAGAGAGCATCGGCACTGATCGCCCGTCCAAAGCCGGAACGGGGGCGATGAAGAGCCCCCTTTTTTGGGCGATCTTCTTTTCTTCTTTTTTTAAATGCTGAAGAGATGGGACCTGCGATGGGAATCCTCAAATCCGATCTCGTTCTTACCGATTCTTTGATGAGAGGTGATCGAGATTGGATTTTGAGGAAAGCGGCCAGGACCAGATGAAGATTGACGAGCTGACGGGGGCTCTATATTCGTGCATCTCTTTCCGGCAGGGCGAGAAGCCGGACCTTGCGAGGCTGAAGAGCCTTTTCATCAAAGAGGGAATCTTGATCAACAACAACGACGACCCGCTGATCTTCACCATCGACCAGTTCGCCGATGCGATCGCCTATCAGATCTCCGCCGGGAGCCTGAACTCCTTCAGCGAGGAGGAGGTGGCAGAAAGGACCGAGATCTTCGGGAAGATCGCCCATCGGTTCAGCACCTACGAGGCGAGGTTCGACCCCGACGACGCCGAGCCTCTCACCATCGGGATCAACAGCATCCAGCTCGCGAAGGTGGGGGACTCGTGGTTTGTGAGCTGCCTCGTCTGGAACGACGAGAGGGAGGGCCGTAGGATTCCGGAAAAGTATATTTCATCGGATTTATAGTCAAGTTGGCCGGCCGTCGTACTTTGGTGCGGGAGAAGAGATCTCCCGCCCATTAACGTTTTCCTGGCTCATCGCGCAGATCTCATCGCAGGTCGTATCTGCTGAGTAGCCGACGTACTCGAAGTCCCAGTTCGGAGGCATCCACATTTCGCCGTTCCGCCCTTGATCGATCTGCTCAACGTCGATAATGGCGCTTGCGTACTCTGGATGCTCGGGCATCCCATCGAGGGACTTAGGGTCTACTCTGACAAAGTTCACGAACCTTCCCGCGTGGAGCGCCTCGACACTGTAAGTTATGGTCACCGTATCGAACGGCTCGATATCCTCCAAGTTCCAGGTAATTGTGCCGTTCTCGTTAGATGCGACGGTGAATGTGGAGTCCAGAAGCGCCATGCCTTCTGGCAACCGGTCGGTCACCGTGGCAGTTCTATCGGTGTTGGCATCGTTGTTTACGTAAATTTTGTACCAGACGATGCTCCCGTTCTGGGGATCTAATTGGGCCGTCTTAACAACCGACACGCCGTTGGTTGCACAGACCCATTCGCTGCCGTTGTACCCGCCGCATGCTTCCACCCTGTTCGCCAGCTCTGCTGGATGGTGCGTCCTGGCGTCGCCGTGGAGGGCTTTCGTCACGTCCAAGCTGAGTATTATGGTGGCGACGTCCCCTACGGCAAGGTGCGTCAGCGTCCAGTTAGCATATGTATCCTTCAGCTCTGTGGGCCTGACCGAGGCCGGGTGGATGAAAACAGATCCCGGTGGGAAGACGTCCCTCACGGTGATCGGGGCAAGCGCCCTGTTCCCGTCGTTCTCGATGCTGATGGTGTAGGCGGCGATCGATTCGTTTACCCCGATCGTCTCCTCGTCGATCCAAAATTCTAAGGTCGTGGTGACGTTCAAATGGGGCAGGTCGTACTTTGGAGCCGAAGCGTATAGGTTTATTCTCCTCTCGATCGAGTGGTTGCCCTCGTAGATCTCGTCGAAGTCGAGGTCGTCCTCAAGGACCGCCCTGTACCTGGCCTGGCCTGAGAAGTTGGCCATGGTTTCCGCATTGCTCAGCCCTGCCGCCACTGCGGATTTATAGAGATAATCGGCGCTGGTGTACTCCTCGCCGATGTAGCTTTCGCCTGGGATTCGGGAGTAGATGCCCTCCTTCCATCTCATCGAGGACTCGATCGAGACGTCGTCGGTGAGGCTCTGGTTCATCGGCGCGTGTATGAGACTTATGTCTTTTGCGATGTAGTTGGTATAGGTTCTGATCAGCTCCTCAGAGTCGTAGGTTCCAGTGCCGGATTCGTAGCTGCTCTGATTGTCAGCGACGCGCTTGTCGACGACGACGAGGCCCGTTCCCGAGGCGTACTTATCGGAGGTGACGCTAGATCCGTACTCGTCGACCATCTGGAGTATCTTGAAGCTCCCGAAGTAGTCCTCGCGGGACTCGAAGATCGGCAGCGTCTGAGGCGTTGGAGGCGGTGAAGGAGCAGGTCCGTCGGAAGACGTGGGGATATCGGAAGGCATCTTCAAAAATCCGATGTGACCGGTCCCGTTGAACTCCGATTCTATATTCATCGTCGACTCGTTCTCGTCGAGGAACACGCTGGCCTTTCGGTCTATCGACGTCGCATACCTGTAAGACTCGATCATTGAGGCTAAAGTCGCCGCGTTTTCGGCGCGGGCGATCTGGGTCCATTTCGAAGAATAGTTCACCGTCCTGTTGTTGTAGAGGTAAAGAGAGGTCGATCCGTATTTTGAAGACCCGTCCTTTTCCATCGATATCGACGTGTTCTCCGTCCCGAGCTTCAGCTTCTCATCGCTTTCGTAGGTGCCGCTGCCGTGCTCGCGGATATCGAGCTTTGTATCGCTGATGGCAACTGAAACCGTGGCGTTTACGGGAGCTGTCTGATCAGAGTCGATCGTTGCCACGTTTTTGAGGTTATGGCCTATGGGGCTCGTGGATAGGCTATCCCTGACGCTCACAAACCCCTCTCCGACGACCCGCCCCTCTTCAGAGAATTCGAGATCCTGAATATCGTGAACTATCACCGCTATCCCGATAACCCCCTCGTCGCCTGGGGAGAGATCTCCTATGGTCCACACATTGTCCGTTCCCGGATCCGGATCGATCGATGCCTGGACGAACTCGGTCCCCGGGGGATAACTCTCGGTTATAACGACGTTGGTCAGAGTGTCGTTACCGGGGTCATCGGGGTCACCGGGGTTCCCGTAAAATATTGCGTAATACAACGTTTCGCCCGGAGATACGCTGCTGAAGGAGGCGATCTTATCGATAAAGATCTTCTCATCCTGGGCCTTCGAGGCTGAGACCAGAAAGAGAGATGCGATCACAAGTAAGGAAAAAATCGTCTTCGGATACTTTTCCATTGTCCAATTTTTTTCCGCTGTAGTCATGGGATACCTGATCCTTCAAGGTCTGTTCTGCATCGGTCCAGACCCGGTAGGCAGTTCATTACCCGGTTTATCGTAGGGCCCGCCCCAGCGCTTTAAAAGTTATGGCAGAACCGACGTCGGAAAAACGATCTTGGTCGGGGTAGCCGCCTGCCTTTGCGGAGCAGTCGACCGCCTTCCAAGACCAAGGTTTCGGCGAGAGCCATCCCGCCAACGGACGGTTCTGTCCCGAATCTCGCTCCAGGAGGAGCCGAAGGCTTATATGCTCATCACTAGAAACAAGAATCGACCTCCCCTTAAGGCACACCTGGGCCGCATTTCTCTTTACATATTCACTTAATACTCATCGCTGTTCTCTTCCGCCTCTTATGCTAGCGGTCCATTGCTCAATACCAATACCAACAATCTTGGCCAAATTTCTCTTTGCAACGGGAAGTCTGGTCAGTGCATGGATAACAGGCAAATCTATCCCAAGACCAACACATGGACACACCGTGGATATAGCCACAGAAATTATTACCCAAACACCATTTGTCTTTGCAGCAACCTACAAAACTATCAGCGCAATCGTCGATGAACAGGGAGGCTGCGCCGAAGGACTCCGGCAAGGCGACGTCGTGCCGCTCGTTGAATATGGCGTAGCTGTGATTCGGCTCTTCGAGGATGCTCACGTTGTACTGGAGGGTCTGGCTGACATTGTCGTAGACGGGATCGAAGAGTTCTACCACCGCCAAGTCTTCCTCTTCATCCGCCTCCAGGATCTCGAGGGCGGCGTTCGGTGGGTTCTCGGGCAACCAGCAGAAGCCGTCGAGGAACTCCTGCATTGGTGCCTGGACGATGATCCGCTCCGGCCGGTCCGAGAAGGCGATCGTCTGCGGGGCGACGCCAACGAAGGTCAGGGTGTAGAGGTTCTCAACCCCATCCACCGGGACAAGGGTCCCAGACGCGGCGGTCTGGACGAACATGAAGGTGACGTTATCCAGAGCTTCAAGCTCCTCGACATCCCCAACTTCTGGCTCTTCGGCCTCTTCGGCCAGAGCCCCAAAGCTCACGGTGATGAGGACCATCGCGAGAAACGCGATGGCTGCAAAGGCTTTCGTAATCATCTCTATCCACCTTCAGTGATTATTGATATGGGATCTCAAATGTAGCATTTATCGCAGCAATAACCATCCGGCTCACAGTTAAACTTCAACCATTCCCATGAGAACGAATAGCAATTACTGTCACAAGAGCCTTCAAGTGGTTTCCAAACGCATGGGCAATCGTCGATGAACAGGGCGACGGCGCCGAAGGTCTCCGGCAGAGAGCCGTCGTGCCGCTCGTTGAATATGGCGTAGCTGTGATTCGGCTCTTCGAGGATGCTCACGTTGTACTGGAGGGTCTGGCTCTCGTTGTCGTAGACGGGATCGAATAGCGCGACGACGGCGACGTCCTCCTCTTCATCCGCCTCCAGGATCTCGATGGCGGCGTTCGGCGGGTTCTCGGGCGAGAAGCCCAGGCCGTCGAGGAACTGCTGCATCGGCGCCTGGACGACGATCCGCTCCGGCCGGTCCGAGAAGGCGATCGTCTGCGGGGCGACGCCAACGAGGGTCAGGGTGTAGAGGTTCTCAACCCCATCCACTGGGACTAGGGTCCCAGACGCGGCGGTCTGGACGAACATGAATGTAACGGGCTTCTCCTCGTCCAGCACCTCATCGGTTTGTAGCTCTTCGGTCTCTTCGGCCAGCACCCCACAGCCCACTGTGAGGATCGCCATCGCCAGAAGGGCGATGGCCGCAATGGCTTTTTTGCTCATTTTCATCCGCCTCCTGTAACATATTATCCTAGGATAGTGTCGAGGCCACTATCAGTTTTGTCCGACATTTTGTTCACAGTCTGAGTCGGGCGGCGCCAGAAGCTGCCGCTAAGAATCGCGGTATCAATACTTCTGACGACTGTCTCTGATTATCACCATATAAAATTTTCGTAAATTTGAGAAAACTATTTAAATATTATCAAGTGTCATGAGTAACTTCGCAGCTTGTGCATTCCAAGATGGTTACATTAAGCAGAAATCTGAAACCGACTCTTGCAGATAGTTGATATTATAGATTGGAAGCATGCTCGGAATCGGATGGGACGGGCTCGCAGAAGATCGTTCGCAAGAACCGGATGGCGGCCACAGCCCCCCCAATCTCGATGTGAGAAGCACTACTATACTGATCCAAAAACTGAGGATTTCGAACCCCCCCCCGCTAAATCCCACAATTTGGGGCGCCCTTATTTAAATGGTATTTTAATAAGGGCGCCCAGCCAGAGGTTAATCGAAATCCTCGTAAGGGCATCGGAGCACTACTCAATTACCACAGTCGTACTCGCACTGAGATCCGTAGGAATTGGTACAGCCATCTCCGTGGTCATATGTACACCATTCACAACGCGCATGACCCCAGTTATAGCACCTTCCTGCCCTGATCTTCCCACAATAAGATCCATCCAAAGTACAGCACCTCCACCAGCCATCGGCACAGTCGTCTATGAACAGGGTGGCGGGACCGAAGGCCTCCGGCAGGGACTGATCAGCACGCTCGTTGAATACGGCGTAGCTGTGGTCCGGCTCTTCGAGGATACTGACGTTGTACTGGAGGGTCTGGGTTTCGTTGTCGTAGACGGGATCGAGGAGCTCCACCACCGCTACGTCTTCTTCCTCATCCGCCTCCAGGATCTCGATGGCGGCGTTCGGCGGGTTCTCGGCCTCAAAGCACATGCCGTCGAGGAACTGCTGCATCTCCACCTGGACGACGATCCGCTCCGGCCGGTCCGAGAAGGCGATCGTCTGCGGGGCGACGCCAACGAGGGTCAAGGTGTAGAGGTTCTCAACCCCATCCACCGGGACTAGGGTCCCGGACGCGGCGGTCTGGACGAACATGAAGGTGACGTTATTCTCAGCTTCAAGCTCCCCGACATCTCCAACTTCTGGCTCTTCCGCCTCTTCGGCCAGAGCCCCAAAGCTCACTGTAATGAGCGCCATCGCGAGAAACGCGATGGCTGCAAAGGCTTTCTTGCTCATCTTCATCCACCTCGAATGACAAATTCCTCGGATGGTTCAGAGGCCATCTCTGACATCATATTGACCGCCGGAGCCTGGCGGGTGGCCGAAGCCGCCATTTCGAATCATGGTCTTGATACGGCTGAAGGCGATCTTCGGTCAACGAAAACGACGTCGGACTCTTGTTGATGTGCAGAGAATACCAGGGCGGTCCTGGTATCCGAGTTAGATAGGTTTAGGAAAATTGTTAATAATTAAACTTATCTGAAGCCTCAATCGGCCCCTTCACATCAGAAAAAGCCTTGTCCTTGGAGGGGTAGCTCTACAGATTCCTTTTTCAATATTAATAATACGATCAACTTAAATTGTCTTTAATTATAAACGCCGATCTTCGCATCCGGATATCTGCGCCCTCTCCAAACCGCAACTTAATAAAATTATCATCATTTTGTTAAGCAAAACGAATTAAAAAATTTTTATCTATGATGATCCCTCCATAAAAGACAGCCTTTGTTCGATTCTTGCGCCCACGATTCTGTCGTCGCATTCGCGACATCAGATATTTGGTCGTGGCGCCAGAACGGGAGGTGGCGACCATCAGGTTGTAGGAGAACGAAAGATCTTAGATCTACCACCACCTGGAAATCCGAAGACCTCTTTTCAGATCTCCAGCGTGTCCCCGTCCTTCCCCATCTGACAGACGGGGCAGACCTCCTTCTCCTCGTTCAATTCCCTGGTGGCCATGGCGAGGACGGTGGCGTTGGCGATGTTCCCGGCGATGAGGAGGGCGGCTCCGATCTCGTCGTCGGTGATCCCCATCCTTTTTGCGATCCTCAGGTGGAGCTTGAGGCAGTGGCTGCACCGGATAGCCGCGGCGACTGCGATGGATATCAGCTCCTGGGTCTCCGGGTCCAGGGCCTGAGAGCTTCTGATGATGGCGTTGTTGTGAAGGATCTTGGTGACCAGAAGCTCGGGCTTATCCTTCATGAACCGAAATATGTAGGGCACCTCGCCGTAGGCCTTCTCGATGGAGGCTAGCATATCCTCTGCCGTCTGCTCTGCGCCCTTCTCCAGGATCCTCTCCAGATCGTCCTCAAAGCTCATTTCCTCACCTAGACGACAAAGCCGGTCTCCGAGGTGGGCAATATCCGAACGAGTATATAGTTCTTCATCCTGGAAGGCGTCACCCTGGCGATCTCCCCAAGGGTAACTCCCTCGTCGAACTTCACCCCCGCCACCGCTTCGTGGTACTCATCGTAGGGGAGCTTTATCCTCAGGCCGTTGAGGTTCAGAGCTATCGGGAGCGGCGAAAGAGACGCCTTGACGTCGGGAATCTGCTCCCTCACCACCTCCATCACCCTCGGCGGCGTGGTTGTGAGGGGGTCCTTTGAGATCGATGCCCTGACGCTGTCGAGAGCTCTCCCCACCGCCGCTATGATGTTGTCGAGGCTTCCGATCTC
>CAZHAO010000071.1:0-8695 GCA_964530375.1 uncultured Methanotrichaceae archaeon | reverse complement strand
TCCCCTTCGGCATCTCACCGAACCGCTTTCTGAAGGCCTCGGGCCAGTTCTCGGGGTCGAGCCCCTTCTGGCCGAGGAAGGCGCTGGTCCACCGCTCGAGGCCCACGCCGGAGCAGCCGCTCCAGAGCTGCTCGCCGGACTGGGCCTTGACGTTGAAGCCCCGGGGGTACTTGTCGCCATTTATGCTCAAATTCTGAAACTCGATCCAGTCGCCGCTGTAGGGAAGGAGGGCCTCGTAGTCGACGGTCCCGGCGCCGGACATCTCGGAGAGGCCGGTCTTCCCCTCCTGGGCCATGAACCAGGGGGTGACCCAGGCCATCCGCCACCGCAGCTCCAGGATCTCCTCGAAGATCCTCTTGTAGCAGTCTTTGAGCTTTTGCGCCTCCTCCTTCACCTGATCCTGGGTCCCCATCCAGACGATCTCGATCCGGTGGAACTCGTCGACCCTCTCGATCCCGTGAATCCCGCCGCTCTCGTACCGGTGGCTCGTCCCGGACCGGTCGAAGATCCTTATGGGCAGGTCCTCGTTAGGGAGGGTCCTCCCCTGGAAGAAGACCCAGGAGGGGGGACACTGGGCGTAGCACATACCGCCGATGGGGTTGTCGATCTTCTCCTTGACGAGCTCGACGGGAACCTCGCGGGTCACCTTGTAGTGGTCCATCACCTCTTCCCAGAACTCGGGGTCCCGGGTCTTGGGGGGGCAGACGTAGTAGATCTCGGGGTAGACGCCGAGGGCGTGGCCGCTCTTCTTCCATACGTCCCAGGTGACGAGCTTCGGAAAGATCATCTCCCGGTAGCCTAAAGGCTCAATGATCTCCTCCAGGACTATCCTCTCGAAGGCCCGGAAGAGGTGGGTCCCCTCGGGGCCGTAGATCCACTGCCCCCGGCTCGCGCCGTGCTTGATCCAGCCCCGATCGACCATCTCCTCGGTGGGGTTCCCCCCGAACTTCGGCGCCCGTTCCGGGCTCTGCCAGAGGAGCTCCCAGTGCTCGGCCTTCCCGCCGTACTCCTGGGCCGCCAGCTTCTCGTCCAGGAGGCTGACGATCCTGTCGGGGACCTGGTTTCGGAGGTCCGCCTCGTCGACGTCGAGGTTGAGCCTTAAGACGTTGCCGTCGAAGGTAATCTCCCGGACGTGGGGGATCTTGTGGTCGATGGCCCGCTGGGATTCCACCTCGATCTCGTACTTCGAGACCTCGATCCCCCTGACCCCCACCCTGTACTTCTTGCCGAGAAGCTCGGCCAGGGGCCGCCTGAGCCGGAGGACGGCGTCGTGGGCCCTCACGTAACGGTCGCTCTCTATGACGACGGCTATCTCGGCCTCGCCGAGCTTCCAATCTTTCACCTCGGCCCCCTTTCCGTCGGCAGCCCCCTTCTTCAGAATCTCGGCGGAGCCGGCGAAGAACTCTTCGAGGTCCTTTTCGGCGGCGCCGGCGTCGGCGCTCAGCCTGAAGCTCGCCTCCAGATGAAACTTCAAATCCCCACCTCTCTCTCCAGCATATCCTCAGCGATCTTGATGTTCATGATCAGGTCGTCGGCGGTGGCGAGGATAGTCCCCGCCTTCTCGGCAAAGAACTCGACCTCAAACTTCCCGTCCCCCACCTCGACATTCATCCCCGCCAGGTTGTCGGGGTCCAGGGACCGGGCCACCGACCCCGCCGCGTCGCCCTCAAACCTAAGCCTTGCCCGGATCATCGTTCCCTGCCGGTGGAGAGCTGACGGCCCACGGCTCGGTCGACGTGCTTTATGAACTCCTCCTCGGTCCCGATGGGGATCGAGGCGCCGCTGGCGACGCTGTGGCCGCCGCCGTTTCCGCCCACCTTCTCTGCCCCCTCCCGCAGGGCGACCGATAGATCGAGGCCGTTGAAGACGAGGAGCCTGTTGCCCCGGGCCGAGACCTTGACAATGCCCTCGGACCTGTTCATGACGATCATCGGCTTGTCGGCATAAAGGTACCGGACGCAGAGGCCGGATACCGCCCCCGCGGCGTCCATATCGTCGAGAAGGACGTACCTGACGTTCTCGGTCTCCCTGAGCCTCTCCTGGGCGAGCCGGACCTCCGATAGGGTCTTTGCCTTGTAATCCTGGTTGATCTTTCGACAATCTGAAAGGAAGGTCTTCTCCCTCATGCAGAGGGTGAGGGCGAGCCCCGTCTCCTCCATCTTGCCGCATGAGTTGAGGATCCACATCAGCTCGAAGGCGTTCTCGACGACCTCTTTTTTGAGCCTGATCGTCTCCCCCACGACCGAGTCGACCGCAAAGCTCCCCTGCATCAGAACTTTCAGGACGAGGGCCGTCGAGAGGCGCGAGAGGTCCTTTCCCCCCAACTTGGGGAGGTCGCCTGCGATCCCCACCTCATCGAGGAAGGCTCGCGTCTTCTCGGGGTCGCCGGAGAAGTCCAGAAGGGGGTCGAGGCTGCCCGCGAGGACAAAATCCAGGGGCCCGTCGTCCATCTTCAGCCCCTGCCTCACCTCCACGACACCAAAGTTTGCGGCCTCCTCGAGGATGGTCCGATTCGCCCCTATCATCATCTGCCTGTCGCCCAAGGCCCCCACCAGGGCGAGCCCCGCGAGGTCGACGTTATCTCCCATCTCGCGGACGACGGAGTAGACCGTCCCCGAGGCGGAGAGCTCGAAGGCCCCGTCGATGCCCGCCAGGCGAGGGTTTACGTGGACGCAGCTCGGAGTTCCCACCGGGGCGTGGTGGTCGAAGACGAAGACGTCTCCTTCGATCTTCGATACGAGGTCGGGCTTTCCGCTCCCCATGTCGCAGAAGACCACCGGCGGCTCGATATAGTCGACGAGCGCCTGGTCCAGCCTGCTGACTAGGGTGGCGTGAAAGGGGATATTCGCCCTCTTGAGGGCGGTGCAGATCAGCCCCGCCGAGGTTATCCCGTCGGCGTCGTTGTGGGATATGACCCTCGCATTCTCGATCTCCAAGAGGGAGCTGGCGGCGGCCTTCGCCAGCTTCTCCAGCCTTTTCATGTGATGAGCATCTCAGCGGTCTCTGGCCTGTACTGCCAGGTCTCCGGCAGCCGCCCTGCACCGCGATAGTACTTTGCAAGACGTCTGATCTTGTTCTCTGTGAGCTGGAGCCACCTTCGATTGTGGAGGTCCTTCTTGTTGCTCTCCAGGTGCTTTCTAATGCTGATCGCCTTTCTCATCAGGTTTGCGAGATCCTCGGGGATCTCCGGCACCTCGGCGTTCTCCCTCAGATAGCTCGTCAGCTTCGTCCCCAGGATCGGCCTGACGCTCGGAACCCCGTACTGGTCTCGAAGGGTGATTCCGATCATGGTGGGGGAGACGCCGTTCCCGTAGAGCCTGAGAACGTGCTTTTCCAGCTCCTCTTTGCTCATCTCGCACCACTCGGGTGACGTTGATCGAAAAGGCGGCCTCGATCTCGAGGACCCCTTTCTCCTGGTGTGCATTCTGGCCATATCAAATCCTCATTATAATCCGAAGTCAGATAAAGGCGAAGGTAAGCAACCCATCGTACCATGCGATAAAAAGCTTGCGGCCTTTGAGATCATCACCCCCTCAATCGCCGCCCCATGAACATTACTGCTATACTCTTCCTGCCTATGGTTGCCGATATTTCTGATTTGAAAATCTCGAAACCTGGACGGAGAGATCTCGGGCGATCCAAAGGGCTGCCCTTATATATGCTTCGTCTCCATCTCAGATCATGCTCCCGCCCCTCTTGGACCCGTTCTTCTACCTCCTGGGAAAGGCGGTCTTCGTCCTCGCCGCAGGCGTTTTCGCCTCCGCGGTCCTCGGAGCCGCCCTCATCGCCTACTCCTTCAAGACAGGCCACTTCTTCATGGCCAGGATCATGCTGATCTTCGTCTGCCTTCTGGAGAGCCTGATCAAGAGCATCTTCAAGGCCTTCCGGGCCGACGACGCCATCGTCGACGAGGTGGGGATAAGGCTCCGAAACTACATCAACGCCGAGAAGTTCGAGGCGGTCCCCATGGACGAGAGGGCGATCTTCCTCCCCCAGTGCCTCCGGAGCGTCGACTGCCCCGCCAAGCTCACCCCCGAGGGGCTTAGGTGCGTCAACTGCGGTCGGTGTGAGATCGGCGCCGCCAAGGTCTTCGCCGAGGGTCTCGGGTATCGGTTCTTTGTGGCGCCGGGGTCCTCCGTCATAAAGAGGATGATCAAGAAGTACCATCCTCGGGCGATCGTCGGCGTCGGCTGCGACATGGAGATCAAGGAGGGGGTCGACCTCTGCCACGGCTACGACATCCCGGCGATAGGCGTCCCCCTTCTGACCAACGGCTGCGTCGCGACGACCCTCGACTGGGACCGGTTCTACGACGTGATCTCCGACGGCCAGGCCATCTCCCCGACGGACGAGGACGAGGAGCTGACGATCAGGATCTGCAGGGCAGAAGAGGCAAAGGCCCGTTAGCTTTCGGCGGCCGTCCTCTCCTCCAAATTTCGGATCACCTCGCCGAGCCGGTCGATATCCTCGCCGTAGCCCGACCAGTTCCCGGCCCTGAGCTCCTCCTGGGCGGACCTGTACAGACTTCCCGCCTCGCCGATCAGCTCCGCGGTGCTCAGATCCTCCCTCCCCCCGGCGACGGCTCCCCGGGGGGCGGCAGCGGTCTCAAGCTCGAATATCTTCGCCAGGGCATCCTCGAGGGTCTCCTCCATCGCCACCCGGCCGTCGTAGGCGACGATCACCCGTTTCAGCTCCGGAAGCTCGCTCTTCTCGGCCCTCAGGAATAGGGGCTCGACGTAGAGGAGGCTATTCTCGATGGGGATGACCAGGAGGTTGCCCCGGATGACGCTGGACCCCTTCTGGCTCCAGAGGGTGAGCTGCTCGGAGATCTCGGTATCCTGGTCGATCCTCGCCTCGACCTGCATCGGCCCGTAGATCAGCTGGTCTTTGGGGAACTTGAATACGATTATGTCACCGTAATCGGGCTCGTCGGAGTTGGCGCACATCCAGGCGATCATGTTGTTCTTGGACCGGGGCGTGAAGAGCAAAATCAGCATGAACTCCTCGCCCCTCTCGCCTCCGGGGGCCTTCATGATGACGTAGTAGGGCTCGACGGTCTTTCTATCCCCCTCGTACACCTCCGTCGGGATCTCCCAGGCGTCCTCCCGGTTGTAGAAGACCTGGGGATCTCTCATGTGATAGCTTCCGTAGATCCCGGCCTGGACTCTGAAGAGATCGACGGGGTACCTGAGGTGGGCCCGGAGCTCCTGGGGCATCGAGTCGAGGGGGAGGAATAGGTCCGGGAAGATCGCTTGGTAGGCCCGGATCATCGGCTCCTCCTCCGCGACGTAGTACCGGACGGTCCCGTTGTAGGCGTCGATGACGACCTTCACCGAGTTTCGAATGTAGTTGAACCCGCCCGAGGGCTCGGAGTAGGGGTAGCGGTCGGTGAGGGTGTAGGCGTCGACGATCCAGCAGAGCCTCCCGTCTGCGAAGACGATGTAAGGGTCCTGGTCGTAGGAGAGGAAGGGGGCGAGGGCGCGAGCCCGATCGATGACGTTTCTGTAGATCATCACCCTGCTTTTGGCCGTCACGTCGTCGCTGAGGAGGATCTTGAGGCTTCCAAGCCGATAGGCCATAAGAGGCCTCATCAGGGGATCAAGCTCGATGCCGCCGGTCCCGCTGTATGCAGAGTAGACGTTCTCGTCTCCTCGGGGGTAGTCGAACTCGGAAAGGCCCGTCTTCACGATGACGTAATCTTTCCGACCCTCGCCGTAGTAGATCTCGGGCCTCGCCATCTCCCCCAGGACCGATTCTGGGGGGAGGTTTTTGACGTAGAACTCCGGGAGCCCCTCGGGGGTGACGGCGTTGGCGGGGCTCATGCAGATCCCGTAGCCGTGGGTGTAGAAGAGGTGGAGGTTCTGCCAGGTCTTGGCCTCGTCGGGAAGCTTTTCCGAGGATAGCTCTCGCGCCGAGAGCATCACCTGCCTCTTTCTGCCGTCGACTTCGTAACGATCCACGTCGACGTCGAAGAACTCGTAGTAGAGCCTGATCTCCTGGAGCTGCTTGTAGGTGCTGAGGAGGGGCCGCCAGTCCCAGAGCCTTATGTTATCCACGGTCCCGCTGTTGGCCAGGAGGTCTTTGGCTGTGAGGTTGTAGTCGAGGGAGAAGGGGCGCTCGTCCACCCGGTCCAGGCCGTAGGCTCGGAGGGTGCTGTTGACGTTGCTCGCGATGAAGGGCGACTCCATCACGATCTCGTTGGGGGCTACGCTGTACTGCTGGACAACCGCCGGGTACGCCACCCCGAGGACCGCCGCCGCGAGGGCGATGGCGCCAACGATGGGAATGAGCCGGCGGGGCCTCCTTCCCGCCGCGAAGGCGAAGAGGAGGAGGGCCACGAGGAGGGCGACCCCTGCGTAGACGCTGAGGAAGGGGAGGCGGGCGTGGACGTCAGCGTAGCCCGCGCCGTAGACGACGCCGCTGGCGGAGTAGAGGAGCTGGTACCTGTCCAATAAATATCGGACCGAGAAGAGGAGGGCGATGATTCCCAGGAGGGCGCTCAGATGGGCCAGAGCCCTTTGGGGGATAGACCTCGCGATCTCGGCGTAACCCCTCTCCTCCGGGCCGAATATGAACCGGTCGGCCTGGAGGAAGAGGTAGGCTCCGGCGGCGATGGCCAGGTTGATGAGGACGGCAGCGAAGATCGCATACCAGAGGGCCCAGAGGAGCGGCAGAGTGAAGACGTAGAACCCGACGTCCCTCCCGAAGAGGGGGTCGTCCACCCCGAAGGTCGTGGCGTTCAGGGCCAAAAGGACCCTCTCCCAGCCGAGCTGCGCCACCAGGCCGAAGAGCGCCGATATCAGAAGAACGACCACGAATAGGTACCTGGGCCTATCGCCCACCAATTTCAGGTTCGCGAGGCTCACCGCCAAAAAGGCGAGGGCCGACACGAGGAAGAGGAAGATCCTCGCCGCGATCATCGTCTCAAAGACGCTGGAGAACCCCAGGGCCGAAAACCAGCGCCATTCTGTAAGAATATAGGCGATCTGACCAGAAAATACCAGAAGAAGTAGGAGGGCCGCCGCAAGCCCCCTTTCAAGCCTCATAATAGTCCCCTAAAAGGAAGCGGACCCCGCTGGGCCCTCTCAGAAACCGCCATCGAGAATTTCTCCAAAGCCGTCCAGATCGACATATATAGAGACAGGAGGGTCCTGATTTATATCTTTTCGTCAATCCGCGTGCTGCGGGTCATGAGAGGGAGGAGCGGCTTGGATCGATCAGCTCGGATTAGAGAAAAACAAATTGGCTGCGCTATTCGTCTTTGGAGACGAGAGGGCGCTCAGAGATAATCTAAGAAAAATATTAAAAGTGGTGTATTCACTCGATGGAGATTGCCTCAGAGGGGCAGGCCTCGACACAGGTGCCGCACTCGGTACATTTCTCGGGGTCCACCACTGCTATTTCTTCGTCGTCCATATGGATTGCGGTTTCGGGGCACTCCTCGACACAGGTTCCGCAACCAACACACTCATCTCTGTTGACTTTTGCCGGCATTACAAATTCCTCCAAAGTTGCCAAAGTTGGCAAATTTACAGTCCTGGATATACGATATATAACTTTCGTTAGGGCCTTGATGAAGAAAAGAATCAAAAATGTGCTCTTCGTCGGAGAAGAGCACAATTCTTTCCGGCCTTTCGATCAGCTCAGGTCCGAGTACCTGTTCCTGTCCTTAAGCTCCTGCTTTTTCGCCTCGTTCCACCCGCTCACCGACTGGAGGTAGCCGGTCACCCGAGAGAGGTGCTCCAAATGGTCGGACCCGCAACGCGGACACTCCTCCTTCAGCCCGGGGGCGACGAAAAAGCAGCTGAGGCATACGGTCATGTCCCGAGTGAAGGCGAAGTATCCTATCTGGGTGCTCCTAGCCAGGTTCATGGCGAAGTCCATCAGCCCCTCGGGATCGGGGGCCGACTCCCCCAGGAAGATGTGGAATATGTTCCCCCCGTCGACGATGGGGAAGAATACGTGCTCGAGCTTCGCCCTCTCAAAGATCGAGACGTCCAGGGAGGGCGGGACGTGGGTCCCGTTGGAATAGTAGACGGGGAGGTCCCGGGTCGTCTGAATCCTGGTCATGGCGGTCTCGAGATCGCCCTTTACCACCCTCGATGCGCAGTCTCTGAACTTCTCGGAGAGGAGGTCGGAGACCGCAAACCTCTGGACCACCGTCTCCGCGGGGGTCCGAGCGAGGGCTATCGTCATGCCGTGGCGGCTGGATAGCTCCTTCGCGTAGATCTCCATCTCGGTCATAGCCCTCACCGCCAGCTTCCATGCATCCTTGGACTCGTGCATCTGGGAGCCGGTGTGGAACTGGACCATCTCGTTGACGCCGACGACGCCGATGGTGTAGACGAGCCCCTCCAGGTCCACGGCCACCGTCCCCCTTTTGCCGGTCTGGGGGTCCTTAGGCCTCTGGGTGGCGAAGGGCATCCTCCGGTTCTTGACCACCTGGTTCATCCAATCCCGCTTCACCTTGAAGATCTCGACGGCGGTGTCCATCAGACCCCGGAGGTACTCGAAGAGGAGATCGTCGTCTCCCCGGGCCAGGTAGGCGGCCCGGGGGCAGTTGAGGGAGACGACCTGCCAGGACCCCATCGAAAAGTGCATCCCGTCTTTGAAGTAGAGCTTGTCTTCGAAGGCCGCGTCGCTCTCGAAGGTGGCGGCGAACTGGTAGGCGCAGCATTGATAGCAGCTTATCCCC
>CAZHAO010000070.1:0-8746 GCA_964530375.1 uncultured Methanotrichaceae archaeon | reverse complement strand
GGTCGTCGAGGCATCTTTTGACCTATTCGGAGGGATGATAGGCCCCTTCTGCCTGGAGACGATCGTCACCGACGACCTGAAGTTCAAGGTCTTCGAGATCTCGGCGCGGATCGTCGCCGGAACCAACGTCTTCATCAGCGGCTCCCCTTACTCCGACCTGATCGAGAAGAATATATCCAACGGCAGAAGGATCGCCCAGGAGATCAGCCTCGCAAGAGATCAGGGGAGACTATCGGAGATCATAAGCTGAAAGGCAAAGGCTTATTATCTCCCCCCCGTCTGACTTTTTCTCTTGTATGGCAGGCCTCTTCGAAACTTACAAAGATGCTACCGCCCTCCAGTGCTCGTTCGTGGAGAAGCTGGGAAATCTAGACCTAGAGAGCGTAAACGGCTTCGCAGATTCGCTGGCGTCGTTTCTGAGCGAAAAAGATGAGAAGAACTTCGTCTACGGCCTCGCGGCGGGGAGGAGCGCCCTCTCCCTCTACAGCTTTCTCCAGCTCCTTTACAACCACTTCAACGCCTTCCCCTGCACCATGGAGGACCCGGTCCAGAAGCACTTCCGGCATACGAGAAAGAACCTGGGGATCGCCGTCTCGGGTTCCGGCGAGACCCCCTCCGTGAACAAGTACATCGAGGATATAATTGACCAGGGCGGGGATATCAGGCTGATCACCGCCAACGAGGAGGGGACGGCCCATCGGCTGGTGGAAGGCTACGAGAACGGCTCGGTCCTGGTGATCAAGGGGAAGACGAAGTACGACGAGGACATGACCAGGACATCAAAGCTCTCCCCCATGGGGACGGAGTTCGAGCTGGAGGTGCTGGCCTTTTTGAACGCCGTCTTCAAGGAGGTCCAGAGCAGGATCGATGGCGAGAGGGACGAGGCCTGCGAGAGCTACCTCTCCACCATAAAGGACTTTGCAAGCCAGTGCAAGCTCATCAATCGGGTGGACGAGGGAAACCTCAGCCGGTGGTTTGAGAGGCTCTTTCCGAGGAGCGGCAGGTACATCATAGGCGGAGTGGGAAGGTCGGGCCTCGTGGCGAGGGCCTTCGAGATGAGGTTCACCCACCTCAACAAGACCAGCTACTGGGAGAGGGACTTCAACACCCCGAGCTTTCAGATAGGCGACGTCTATGTCCCCATCACCGGCAGCGGTAACACCTACGAGTGCCTCGAAGGGGTCAAGAGCGCCTTCAAGAGGGGGGCGGACGTTCTGCCGATTACCACAAACACCTCGTCGGAGCTGGTGGAGCTGATGAGAGAGAAGGGGCGCGAAGACGACATCGTCTTCATACCCGTCTCCGAGGAGCACCTGGACCAGATCTGCGGGAGCCGGAGGACCACCAGCTGGCTCGTCTCGGAGTACAGCATGCACAGGTACCCGATATTCGAGATCAACGCCTCGATATTCACCAACAGCGTCGTCGCCGTGGGGTCCGAGTTCTTGGGGATCGAAGAGGCGGGGATGAAAAGGCTTCACGCATGAAAAGAATCGTCGCCGTCTCCGACACCCACTTAGAGCTGGCATCTGAGGTTCCTGACCGGCTCGTCGATCTGGCTGAAGGAGCCGACCTGATCCTTCACGCAGGGGACTTCGTCAGCAAAGAGGTCTACGAGGCCTTCTGCGACCTCGGTCCCCTGGAGGCGGTCTTCGGCAACTCAGACGATCCTGAGGTGAAGTCTCTCCTCCCCGAGAGGAGGGTCGTGGAGGTGGAGGATGTGAGGATCGGCCTCGTCCACAGGGCATCTTATTCCGCCGACCTCACCGGCGCTGACCTTTTGGCGAGGGAGATGGAGGTGGACGCCCTCGTCTTCGGCCACATCCACAGGCCTCTGGTAAAGCCTGGGAGCCGCCTCCTCATCTGTCCCGGAAGCCCCGCGGCGCCCCGCCTCTCGGCGCCATCGGTGGCCGAGATCGAGGTCGATGGCGGGGAGATGAGGGGCAGGATCATCTCCATGGGAAAGCCGGTCTGCAGCTACTTTCGGTACGCAGAGTCCCTGGCCGAGGGGTCGGCGAAGGGGAAAAAAGAGGGCTGAAAGATAGAGCTGGATCGGTTTTTTGATCGCCTTTCATCTTCTTTCCTATATCATCTCAGGCTCTCTCCCTCGTCACGATCCCGACGAAAGGCCTCCAGGTCGTCGATGGCGATCCAGCCCGAGCTTCCGGGCCCCTGGCTATCGCGATCCCTGACGACGAAGTAGACTGCTGTGACGTTGCCGAGGTCGAAGGCGGCGTCTCTGCAACCGGCCCCCTCCCCCTCGACGCAGCTGAAGTCCTCGTACCCCGCCCTCTGGAGGGCCCAGTCCGACAGAATGACGTCCCAGGATCGGCCATAGATCGTCCCCCCCGCGTCTCTCAGCCAGATCTCCAGACCGTTGGAGGTTTCGCTCCCTCTGCAGAAGAACTTGAGGCCGTCGGTTCCGGCCAGGTTCAGTCCGCCAGTTCCGCTCTTCGGAGAGACCGTCTTGGTGATGCCGACCCACCCACGGGGAACCAGATCGTAGGATATTCTGGTGGCGTTCTCCTCGACCCCGGCGACGACCTTTATATCCTGGACGACGGAGCCCTTGCCGTCCTCGCTGGTGCTCCAGCCTCCCGCCATCGAGTCGATGAACTGGGACGGCAGGACCGCCACGTCGACGGAGGCCCTCGCCTCCCCGGCGAAGTTTCTGGCGGCGAGGGTGAAGGTGACGTTCTCCTCTGGGACCAGGCTCATCTCGCCCCGGAGGGGGACATCGCCCACGCCCGGCTCGATCTCGGCCTCTCTCGCGTTGGCGATCGACCAGCTTAGGGCCACGGCCTCGCCCAGGTCCAGGATGGACCTGTTGGCCTCGAAGCGTTCGATCTCTGGCAGGGCCCGGGTGCCGAAGGTCCAGACCTGGCTTTCAGCCCTCTTATGGAGGCCGTTTTCGGCGACGACCTGCCAGAGGTAGACGGTATCAGGCAAAAGAGGCGTCGTGATGTTGAGGTGGAGGTTCTCTCTTCTCCGGCCTCCGCTCGTCGTCCCTACGGCCCTCATATCCTCCTCAGAGGTGCCGAGGAGGAGTTGGTAGCCGATCCTGGAGTTCGGGTCGAGCCCTGCCGACGAGAGGACGGGGGTTTTGGGGGCTCCGCCGACCCACCAGAGGGGGGGCGTAAGGCCGATGCTGGAGGTGTTGTCCATGGGGCAGGGCGTATCGGGCTCGTAGGGCCCCGGCGCCAGGGCATAGATGATCAGCAACGCCGCCAGGAGAGCGAGGAGCACCAATAGGCCAGTCTTCGACCTTCTCCTGCGGAAGAGATCGTCCGCCCGCTCGGCGGCGGCCATCAACGCCTCAAATAAGTCGTCTAACAGCTCGGCCATCCCTCATCCTCCGTCCTGACCATCGGCAGGTATATCGAAACCCGGTCGGCCTCGAAGAGGTATATACTTAACTTTACTGGGATCGGCTGACCTTTAAAATGAGAGATGCCCAAAGGCGGGGCATCTCGTCATCTGAGGACCTCAGTTCGGCGAGACAGGAGGGGTCATCCAGACGCGGATCTGATAGCTTCCGGGACCTTCTCCCCCCGTCCCAACGGCCTTGAGGGTCCAGCTGCCGGGGAGGGGGGCAGCGACCGTCAATATGCCTGAGGAGGTCTTTTCGACCTCGATCTTGCCGGGGTTCTGGAGGCGGAGCTCCAGGTCGCCGCCCTGGCGGGTGGCATATATGTTGAGCATATCGACATCCTCGGGAACCAGGATCGAGTGGTCCACCACATCTCCCCTTGCGATCTCGCCTTCAAAATGGAGGGTCGATGGGGTTGATGGAAGGCCGACGGGCGCCAGGGTCACCGCGGCCAGGAAGAGGCCGCTCTCTTTTGGCCCCGGCCCCAGGACCCCCAGGGTCCAGACCCCGGCCATGGGGCTGGTGATCGTCTTCGATCGGGTCTTTTCGGGCGAGGGCGAGGTGGAGGACCAGATCGGATCCATCTCGGGGCTGCTGAGGACGGCCTTGAGGTCGTCGTCGCTGAGGGACCTGAACTCGATCGCGAGGCTGGAGGTGTATTCGGGGACCGGGAGGGCGTACTCCCGTCCCTCCTGCTCATCGCCGACGTATCCGATGAGGAGGTCGCTGGTAACCCCAGGTCCGCTGGAGATGGGGAGGGGGCCGTCGAGGACCTCTATCCAGCCGGAGCATCGGCCGCTCGACTTCACCCCCGACCCCAGAACCTCGATCGTCCAATCCCCGGCCATGGGAAACTCGACCCCCGTCGATATGGGCTGGTCGGGGGAATGGGACGTGGCGGTCCAGACATCTTCACCAAGGGGGCTGTAGAGGGTGGCCTTCAGGTCGTCGTCGGTGAGGGTGGATAAGCCGAGGGCCAAAAATCCTGCTCCCTCCGGGACCTCTGATTGGTAGGTGCAGATCTCGCCGTCCGCCACCTGGCCCGAGAAGTCCCTTCCCGGTCCGAGGTCGATCGGCTCCTGGCCGGCGGGACTCTTCGGGGGGCCGGAGAGCTGGGTCCAGGCGATCTCAAACCTCCCGCTCTCCTCGACGCCGGAGCCAAAGACCTCGACGATCCAGGTGCCCGGCATAGGATAGTCCACCGTCTCCGACCTGACCTCGTCGGGCCGGGTGGAGGTGGCGGTCCAGACCTCCCGTCCTGCGGGGCTTATCAGGGTGATCTTCAGGTCGTCCTCGGAGAGGGTCTTGAAGTCCAAAGAAAGGCTGCCGGAGTCCTCTCCCACCTCGATCTCGGCAAATTCGGTCTCGCCCTTTCTCGCGGCCTCGGCGATCGTCCCCGAGGACTCGCCCGACGCGGTCATCGCGAGCCCGACGTAGCGGTTAGAGGTTTCGCCGTGGCCCGTCACCTTCAAGGTCCACCTTCCCGCAGCGGGCCGAGGAGCCTTGAGGGCGATGTAGTCGCTCTTCCCCTCCTCCACGGGGGAGCCCTGGGGATCTTCGAGCTCGAAGCCGAGGGGCTCCCCGCTGATGCTCAGGACTGCGATGAAGAGCTCGGCGGCGTTCTCGGGGACGAGGATCTCATGGCATCTGCTCTCGCCCTTGGGGGCGTAGCCGTCGAACCGGTCTTCAGTGAGGAGCGTCGGATCGGCCGATCCGTAGGTGAGGGCCGAGGCAGAAGCTGTCGCCAGGAGAAGTACTAAGAGAGGAGGAAAGAGGAGATATCTCATGGAAGAATAGATGTGCTGGTCGAAAATAAAGATTTTATCTTCTTCGCGGACGGAGGAGGGGTTAATCTGGGCTTTGCTCCCCTCCCTCCGGATCGCATGAGATCCGAGGCCTTCCCGATCCCGAGAAGGTCCCCAAATCCCTCCAGTCCGCCCTCTCCCCCCTCTTTATCGCGTCCTCCACCGCCTCTCTTATGATGTAGCCGGCCTTGTGGAGGATGGTGTCCTTCAGCTCCGGGTCCTGGTCCATGCTGGCGGTGCAGGGGTAGGCGTGGTGGGCTTCGGAGATCCTCTCCTGCAGGTCCTCCTGATCGGTCTCAAGGCCGGTCATCCTCTTCGCGACGTACCAGGTGGAGCCGCAGGGGGCGGACCTGACGACGTTGGCGGCGAGGATCGTCTCCTTCCCCCCCCGGCTCTTCTGGGTGAGGATATCGATTTTGGGCTCGCCGAAGTGGGCCTTCTCCATGAAGGCCGATATCTTTGGGATCGCAGGATCTGGCCGGAGGGCGCAGAAGGGCTTGGCGAAGGCGGCCTCGAGGCCGATCTTAGTAGCCTTCTCCGAAAGCTGGGTCCTCAGGCCCAGGGGAAGCTCCTTGGGGCTCTCCGACCCTCCGATGATCCCCTTGTATCCTTTATCCTTCAGGACCGGGAGGAGGCCGAAGATTACGTCGGGGTGGACGTTGACGACGATGGCGATATCGGCCTCCGGGATTCCCGGGGGGATGTAGGGGTCGACGTCGTCGATGAAGTCGTCCAGGGTCTCAGGGTCGGGCATCTCGATGACGGAGACGAGGTCGTCGGCCATGCTGTACTTTCCCGACTTGCAGAGGGTGCAGGCATCGCCGCAGGATACGCAGAAGCTCGAGAAGTTGATCAGGTTCCCGATGAGGGTTCTTCCAAACTCGCCGCTGTAGAAGACCACGACCTTCATGCCATCCTTTTTGTAGGCCATCTTTATCTATCCTTTGTTCTCCTTTCTCCCCGCCTCGGACCCTCCAATCCCGGCCACCAGCTTCCTCAGCCCCGGGACCCCGGCGGCAAGCTCTTCGAGGGAGATCTCCTCTCCCTCGACGCTGAGGGCCACGGCCCCCCGGGGACCGAGGGCCACCACCGCCTTCGGCCTCTTTCTAGCGACGAAGGCCGCCCTCTCGCCCAGAACCATCGAGAATGAATAGATCTCTGCCACGGGTATGAGGGTCATCTCCCCCACCGAGAGGGGATCGTCGGCTTGGAGCCTCGTTCTCTTCACCCGATCACCATTTAACTTAGGTGCGTTTTTGTACAAAAATGGTGAGGGTGAGAGGATGGGAAACGATCTAGGCAGCATAGAGCCCCAGATCCTTTGGGACCATTTCAACGAGATCAGGAAGATCCCCCGTTGTTCCAAGCACGAGGGACGGGCGGCGGAGTACGTCGTCTCCGTCGCCCGGAGGCTCGTGCTCGACTGCAAAGTGGACGGGGCCGGAAACGTCGTGGTGAGAAAGGGAGCGACCCCCGGAAGGGAGGCCTCTCCGACCGTCCTCCTCCAGTCCCACCTGGACATGGTCTGCGAGAAGAACCAGGACGTGGACCACGACTTCTCGACGGATCCCATCGAGGTGGTCGTCGAGGACGGATGGGTTTCGGCGAGGGGCACCACCCTGGGGGCCGACAACGGGATCGGGGTCGCCGCGGCCCTCGCCGTCCTGGAGGATCCCGGGGCGGTCCACGGCCCTCTGGAGCTCCTCTTCACCGTCGACGAGGAGGACGGGATGTCCGGGGCGAGGGGCCTATTGGAGGAGGAGGTCGGGGCGAAGATGATGATCAACCTGGACACCGACGACCCCCACACCGTCTACGTGGGGTGCGCCGGAGGCGAGAACTCTCACCTCCGTCTCCCCATCCGGTGGGTCCTCCCCGATCAGGGCGGGGCGGCGGCCTTTGAGGTAGTCCTCAAGGGCCTTTTGGGCGGCCACTCCGGCGTCGACATCGGCCTTGAGAGGGGAAACGCCATCAAGCTTCTGGGCTTTCTCCTCTGGGAGGCGGGGGAAAAAGTCCCCTTCACCCTCGCCTCCATCAGGGGCGGTGACAAGCACAACGCCATACCGCGGGAGGCGGAGGCTCACGTCGTCCTGCCCCGGGAGGGGGCGGAGGAGTTCGTCTCCCTGGTGGAGGCGGCCGGGCGAGCCCTCCAGGGAGAGTACCGCAAGGTGGACCCGGATCTGGTGGTGGAGGTATCGCCCCTGGCCCCTCCCGACAGGGTCATGACCCCTGAGGACTCGAAGCGGGCCGTCGACCTGATGATGGCCCTCCCCAGCGGGGTCCTCCGCTGGAGCCCCGAGATCCCAGACCTCGTCAAGACCTCGACGAACCTCTCCGTCGTCTTCACCGAGGAGGATCAGATCTTCTTCCAGCTGGCATCCCGGTCGTCCTCGAGGGTCGGCCTCAAGACGACGACGGGAGGGATCAGGGCTGTGGCGAGGCTGGCGGGGGCGAAGGTCGAGAGGGGGGAGAGCTATCCGGGGAGGCTCCCAAAGCTCAATTCAGAGCTCCTCGCAGCCTGCCGGGCGGCTCATCGAGATCTCTTCGGCCGCGAGCCGGAGGTGAAGTCGATTCATGCGGGGCTGGAGATGGGGATCATCGGGGAGAAGTTTCCGGAGATGGAGATGGTCTCGTTGGGGACCACGATCGAGAACCCCCACTCTCCGAACGAGAGGGTGAAGGTCTCGGCGGTGGAGGAGTTCTACCGGTTCGTCCTGGCGGCGCTGGAGAAGATATCGGAGATGGAAGGGCGGTAGAGTCGGCGAAAGCTGCTGGAGAAGAGAGTTGGCCGACTATTAGTGCAGGATAATAACATACTCACAGAAGAGCGCCGCATCGTCGCCCGCCTCGACGAGCTCCAGGCCAAGGTCGACGGGCTTAAGAGATGCCAGGTCCGGACGGCGGAGGAGCTGGACGCGCTCCTCCCGGCGGTGCTGGAGAGGGCCTTTCGGGGTCAGCTCTGATCCCGCGCCGCCGGGAGATATTTGGCTTATTTTATTTTATATCTTCTCTGAAACTCTGCTCACTCCGCCGCACCCACCGCACCCATATAGCTGAATAATAAAGGATCGATAGCGACACTATTCTCGATGGATTTTTCGCCACCGAAGTTAAGAGACTGAAAAAAGCTGAAATTAGCCAATTAGGGGAGAACTGCCCATATGGGTTTCAGATCGAAAATGTTAAGGTAGGGCCGCCATAGAACGCTGTTAGGACCGAAGTCTTTCAGCACTCTTCTGGAAGACTCACCTTACTGAGATCGCATCTTCTCCTCGGTCTCAAATACCTCTCTGATAAACTCTCCCTCACCAACTCTCTGGATAACGTTGCCCAGTCTTTCTCTTCCTGGCTTTGTTCTGTGCTTTATAAAAACTGCAGCGACACTATTTATCAGCCTAAATAGATCCTCCTTTGTACAGAAGTTTCTCAGGAGGATGCCATCTGTGGGAATTCTTGAATCGTTGCCCCCTATCCAGAGTGCATATCCTTTATTCTCTTCAAGCATTGCCTCATGCGGGCTTTGCAAAAATAGTCCCTTTTAGGAGGGACTAAATTTGCAGACATCAGACTT
>CAZHAO010000069.1:0-8846 GCA_964530375.1 uncultured Methanotrichaceae archaeon | reverse complement strand
TAATTCAAACTGCATTGAATCCAACGGGGCGCGAAATAATTTCAGGACTCCACACTATAAAAAAGTAGTGGAAAATTATTAGTATATACATGATCATCTCTCAAGAGAGGATTGGGCATGAGCGTCATCAGAAGTCTCAGGATGAACTTTGCCGTCTGGATAAAATGGATCTTTGGTAAAAAACGGGCCAGAATTGGCATATACGGCCCTCCCAACGCCGGTAAGACCACGCTGGCGAACAGGATCGTGAAGGACTGGAGCGGGATGGATCTCGGGGGGGTATCCCACATCCCCCACGAGACGAGGAGGGCGATGAGGACGGACGGCGTAATGATAAACGCCAACGGATCGAGCATCGAGCTGGACATCGTCGACACTCCCGGGATGGCCACGAAGATCGATTTCAGGGAGTTCATGGCTTACGGATTGGAAGAGGAGGAGGCCAAGAGGAGGGCAAAGGAGGCGACGGAGGGGGTCATCGAGGCCATAAAGTGGCTGGAGGACCTGGACGGGGTTCTTCTGGTGATGGACTCCACCGAGGACCCCTACACCCAGGTGAACGTCACAGTGGTGGGGAATATGGAGGCGAGAAAGCTGCCCCTCCTGATAGTCGCGAACAAGATGGATCTGCCCAAAGCCTCTCCCTCCAGGATCAAATCGGCCTTCCCACAGCACCCCATAGTCCCCATCTCCGCCCTGGAAGGATCGAATATCGATGAGCTTTATGCGGCCATAGCGAGGCACTTCGGGTGAGATGATGAGGGAAGTACAGATGGATCTGATCTCGGCCGAGAGGCTTGAGACTATGTCCTCCATGGAGAAGATCCGGCT
This sequence comes from uncultured Methanotrichaceae archaeon, assembly GCA_964530375.1. Taxonomy (GTDB): domain Archaea; phylum Halobacteriota; class Methanosarcinia; order Methanotrichales; family Methanotrichaceae; genus Methanocrinis. Next base: position 8,015 of record CAZHAO010000069.1, on the reverse strand, counting down.
CATACTGAACAAGGTCAAGAGGGGAAACATTGTGGTGCTGGAGCTGGGCCTGACGCCGGAGGAGGAGGTAAAGCTGATCGAAATGACGATGACCGAGATACGCCTCGACGAGTTCTCGGGGATAGAGATCGAGAGCTACCCCGTCAAGAGCGAGTCGACCTTCCTCAACAAGATCCTCGGCAAATCCGGCATAAAGACCAGGATGACCGTCATCGGACCCGCAAACCAGCTCCGGACCGTCGAGAAGGACAAGTACCAGATCAGCACCAAGGTCTCGGTCGGTGACTGACCAGCATGCCCCACATGTGCACCCGATGTGGCAGCCTCTTCGAAGAGGGGATGGACATCCTCGAAGGTTGCCCCGTCTGCGGCTGGAACAAGTTTCTCTTCGTCAAGTCCAAAGAGAAGATAAAAGAGGTCCGAGGCGCCCTGAAGGCCTCGGAGATCGGAGGCCCCTACGAGCCATCGCCGGAGGGCGACGATTCGCTCCGAAAATCGGAAGAGGGCCGAGGCCGCAGAACGGCTCTTGAAAAAAAGGATCGGCAAGAGAAGACCAAAGAGAAGAGAAAGCCCAAGAAGAGGGCGCCCGAGGGCGGAAAATCCAAGGAGAGGGACGAGAGAAAGCACGGGTTTTTCGACCTCGCCTCCAGCAAAGAGCCGTCCCCAGATCAGCCCCTCCAGAGGCCGAAGAAGATCCTCCACCAAGAAGATAAGACTTTGGAGAGCATCAGGATGCCTGAGCCCGGCACCTACGAGCTGAACCTCCCCTCCCTCTTCGAGCGGGATGAGCTGGTGATGGCCGTAAAAGACGGCACGTATCTGATAGACCTCTCCTCAGCCTTCAAAAAGCAGAAGAAGGGTTGAAGTTTCAACCCGTCGGGCCGTCCCGCTCCACCTCTACGACCATCCTCTTCCACTGGGGGTCCACTCCCCGCAGAGACTCGGCCACCCCCGAGACGACCTTCTCCATGACCACCTGGGTGAAATGGTTCATGGGGATCGCCTTTCCATCCACCACCAGCTCCACTTTCAGGCCTCTCCACCCCCCATCTCAAATCTCACCGAAGGCCCTGGTTTAGAAGCCTCCGAAGATCATCGGGGACGGCGTGGCTACGGTCCTGTTCCCGATGGAGAAGGGCGGAGTGATCAGCGAGACCGACGACAAGGTCTTGTTGCTCACGGATATCGAGAAGCTGGGCGTGATGGTTACGGGAGTCGGACCGCCTATCTCTACCGGCTCGATGCTGGGCTTGCCAGCGAAGGTGCCGAAGCTTCTGCCCAGGCTCCTGACGTCCACGGCGTTGATGGTGGTTTTGGGCTCGTATGGCGAGTACTTTATGACCACAGGAGTCATCCTGGCCTTAATCTCGGCCTTTTTGCCTAGAGTGCTCAGATCAATAGGAGTTTCGGCAGCTGCGACCATGCCCACCAGGAGCATGAAACCGATCAGAGCCGTCAAAATTATTTTCATGGATAACCTAACCTCCCTGTTCCTATGGGCCGGGTCTTTGAGTTATTACCATTTATTCCTTTTGATGAAAGGCGGCGAAGGGACGCCATCTGGCCGCGGGGATCGATCGCCGATCATATGCGCTTATCCGAGGAGGTGGAGCCCCCACCCGAACCGGCGCCTATCCATCGCTCCTCCAGACCTCGATGCCCCGAGGGGCTTGGAGCCGGAGGTCACCAGAAGGCGTAGCCGAAGTATCTGGCCGCAAAGACGACGCCTGTCGCTATGATCAATAGCCCGAAACCCCCCGTGATCCATTTTCCTAAAGCGATGTACCTCTCGCCGAGGGCACCGCAGAAGGAGCGAGAGAAGGTGGATATGGGTATTATGGGAACGCCGTGCCCCACCCCGAAGACGAAGAGCATCATCCCACCGGTGATGGGGGAGACGTTCTGGGCCAAGAGCCAGATCAGGACCGGAAATACCAGAGATACGGCGCAGGGAGCCCAGCCCAGGGCGAAGAATACCCCCAGGGTGAAGGCCCCCACGAAGGCCGAGTACTTGAAGAGGCCGACGGAGATGTTTATGAAGGTCTCCATGATGCTCTTCTTTCCCATCGCCACCTCCGCCTCCCCTGCTCTCTGGCGGCGGAGGCGGATTGTCAGAGGCTCCAGGATCTCGCCTAGGGGCTTGAAGCTGGTTATGCCGAGGATTATCATCAGCACTCCGGCGGCGAGGTCGAAGAACCGGGACCCTCTCACGAAGATCCCCAGGTTTGATATGAAGAGGCCTATGACGAAGAAGACCGCTGCCATCCCCAGGGTGAAGGCCACCCCTATCAATAGCCCCTCTTTTGGCGAGGACTTCCCCTCGTCGGGCATCAGGATCTTTCTTCGGTGGGTGGTCATTAGGTAGCTGAAGACCGCGATCAGGAGGGCGAGGGAGCAGGGAGCGAGAGACGTCACGATCCCCAGGCCGAACATGCCCATGAAGGTTACTTCGCGGGCGACAGCTGAGCCGATCTCGCCCGTCGGCCGAAGGCCGTCGGAATTTCGAGCGGCAGAAATGGCGGCCTGGAGGGATTCGGCGGTCTGGACCCCATCCAACATCCCCTCCCCCATCTGGTAGACCTGGTAGACCCTGGATATCCGGCCGGAACCGTCCACGACGATTAAGGTGGGGTTTGAAAAGCCGCTCCCCCGGCTCCAGTAATCGATGTAGTTGGTAGCCACGGGAAAGGGATCAAAATCCTCTATCCAGGGCCAGGATATCTCGACGCCCCACCAGGACTCAGCGAGGGATCGGCCGTCCTTCGAGCGGGGGTTCTTCCTCAAGTTTATGGTGACTATCTCCGACTCCGGGTGCTCCTCTTTCAGCCTCGACAGCTCTTCGACCTGAGCTTTCAGAGCCTCTTCGCACTCTATGCAGAGGGGGGTCTCTATGTTGGTTACGTGAAGGATCAGGACCTCTCCATCGCGGTCGACCATATCGATGGAGTTGCCGTCCAGGTCGACCGCCTCAAAGCTCGGGGCTGGGGTGGGGCCGTTAGCCCCGTCCGAGACGGCGCCGGCCGCAAGGCTGAGGAGCAATCCGATCCCCAAGATCAGGGCGGCCTTTTCCGCCAGGTCCACGATCCTCACCGGCCCCAGCCCTCGGAGTTATCGGTGTGGAGGGCTATGGCGTCGTTCAGATAAGATCTGATCCGTTCCTCGTCCCGGTAGCCGATGACGCTGTGCCAGACGACGGTGGCGTTCCCGTCGGGGCCGGGCGCCAGGGTCAGAAAGACGGTCACGGGAACGAGCCCAGGATCGCCGCTGGGATCGTAAACTTCGAGGGCCCTCCACCCCTTCTCCTCGTCGCTCTCATAGAGAACGTCGATATAGGTCACATCGTCGCCGAGACCCTCCAGGACCTTCTTGATCTCCGCCTCCTGACGGGCGCAGGTACCACAATCGTTTTTGTGGATCATCACGATCACAGGCTTCTCCTCCAGGGCATCCAGCGCCCAGGAGGGATGGTCGACGGCGGATCCTGCATTCAGATGCTGATAAGGATACTCGATCCACCAGTTCTCGGGACCCGACCCGACCGCATGCAAGGGGCCGCCCTCTCCAAAGACAGCGGGGCAGAGGAGACAGGCTGCCAGGATCAAGATCAATCCCAGGTTCTCAGCTTTGATCGGCGACAGAATAACTACCAACTCCATCTTCTGACCATATTATCACGAGATTCCAGCTTCCTGTCATATCTTCACGGGATTTATCTTCTTTCCCCTCATCTCACCAAACTCGGGAGACCTCTGGCCCGTTGAGATCGACCCACTCCAGAGCGAAAGGTAAGCTCAGTCCTTATATAACGATGTCGCGCAAGAGCCGAAGACCTTCGGACTTTCGAAGATGAAGGGGAGGTAAACGGCAAAAAGGCCCCTTAATTCCCGACCGCATCAGAGATAAAGATATAGTTCTATATGGGGTTGAGATCAAGATATTCGATGGAGATCTGCAATATGAGTAGCGATATGATGTTGTTATCAAAGGTCGTAGCGGTCATGCTGCTGGCTTTAGCTCTCTCCGGCAGCGCTTACGCCGGCTGCAGCGGCTGTGCCGGTGGAAGTGGAGGAGAATGGTCGTCGGGCCCGTCCTTCGCCGGCATCTCTGCGGAGGCCGTCTCCGTGATGGATAAGAACTCCGAGCCCGAGACGACCGAGATGAAAGAGCCGGAAGCTCCTTCTTTGGAGATCACCCCCGAGGAGCTCGCAGACGACCGGGAGGGCGACCAGCGCCTGGTGGCAGCTTACGTCGGCGTTCCCGGGGACGCCTCTTTCATCGAGGGATCGATACAACTGCCTCTGGCCTCGGTCTTCAACGAGGACGGCACCCTGAAGTCGCCCGCCGAGATCGCCGACCTCTTCGGGGCGGCAGGGATCACAGAGGATGACCCCATCGTCATATACGGCGACGATTTTGTTTACGAGACCTTCGCCTTCTGGGTCATGAAATATCTGGGCCATGAGGAGGTCTTCATCCTGGATGGGACGAGAGAAGACCGCGAGGCTGCGGGGCTTTTGTTCGTCGCAAGCCCTTCGCCGAGGGCGGCTGAAATCTATATCCAAGACCCCAACCTCGACCTTTTGGCCGGCGATGACGATCTCGCGGGAGCCCAGCTCGTGGACGCCAGGAGCGCTGCTGATTACGATGCCGGGCACATGGAGGGGGCGGTCAACATAGACGCCTCGACGTTGATGGGTTCGGACGGCCGCCTCGCCGACGACGAGGCGCTGAGCTCTGCCTTCAGCGGCCTGGCGGAAGGCCTGCCGGTGGTCATCTACTCCAGCAAGGGAGGCCAAGCCTCAATAGTCTGGTACGCCCTCTATACTCAGGGGCGCCAGGCGAGCCTCTATCCCCTGGGAAGCCAGGCCTGAAACCGAGAGATGGATAGTCTGGATCCCGGCGACGGCGAACTGATGCCCTGGCCCTTCGCCGGTCGGGACCAAGTCTTTTATTTTTTATCGAGGATCTTTATCAGGTGGTAGCCGAACTCGGTCTTCACTGGCCCCACCACCTTCCCCTTCTCTCCCTCGAAGGCTGCCCGCTCGAACTCGGGGACCATCCTGCCTTTGCCGAACCATCCCAGGTCGCCCTTGTTCTTGGCCGAGGGGCAGTCGGAGTACTTCCGGGCCATCTCCGCGAAGCTTTCGCCCTTGTTTATCTTTTCGAGGACTTCCTTCGCCTTCTTCTCGGTCTTTACGAGGATGTGAGCCGCGTGAACCTGTTTTGTCATGGAGAGGTCGTTGGCGGGGCCGGATAAAAAGGTTCTCGGAGCCTCTAATCCGGCGGCATCTCTCCGCCCTCGGAGGATACCATCACGGCCCCGGGATCCGCCCCTCCCCCATCTCCTGGATGACCCCCGTCATCCTCACCTGATGACCTCTCTCGTCCCATGATACCACCTTGCCCCGGCTCGAAATCCAGATCCAGCGCCCGTCTTTCGACCTCATCCTGTGTTCGGTCTCACAGTAGGGGGTCAGCCCCCCCAGGTGATCTATGAGGGCCTGGCTTACTCTTGCCCGGTCTTCGGGATGGACGAGGTTGTCCCAGATCCCGAGGCGGGTCTTCAGCTCCTCCGGAGAGTATCCCAATATCTCGCCCGCTTTATCGCTGAAAGCCTCCTCTTCCGTCTCCAGGTTCCAGTCCCAGATCCCCAGGTTTCCGCCCTCTACAGCCATCTTCAGCCGCTCCTCGCTCTCCTTTAGGGCCACCTCAGCAGCCCTCCGCTCGGTTACGTCCTCTCCCGATGACTGAAACTCCGTCACCACTCCTCCCCCTCCGAGGATCGCCCGGTTGGTCCACTGGATCCACCGCACCTCGCCGTCGGGGAGGATCACCCGATGGACGAGGGTGGCCGTTGGGATATCTCGGGAGAGGGACGCCAGATGATCCCGGACGCTCTCTCGATCCTCTTCGGGGATCAGGGGCAGAAAGCTTTTGCCGACGAGATCCTCCCGGCTCCTTCCAAAGTACCGGGAGTAGGCTTCGTTGACGAAGGTGATCGTCCCATCGGGGAGGAATCGACAGATCAGCTCGGTCTGGTCCTCCACCAGGGTTCTGTACATCTCCTCGCTCTTCTTCAGGGCCTCCTCCATCCTCTTCAGCTGGCTGACGTCCGTGACGGAGACGACGTACTGCTTCGTTCTGGGGATGATGCCAGCCCGAAAGAGGCCCCTCTTTCTTTTGCCCCATCTGTCGATCAGGTCGGCCTCGTACTCGGTGGCGGTGGTCTTGAGCCCCGTCTGACCCTTTCGGAAGAGGACCCAGAGCTTCTCCCGGTCCTCCTCGGCGACGAACTCGTCCCACCTCATCTTCCCCTCGACCTCCTGGGTAGGGCGTCCGAAAAGTTTCTCCGATTCTGAGTTTACCTTCGATATGAGGCCGTCCTCCTCGACGATGGCCATCGACGTCCCGCTGTTCTCGAAGATGGCGCGGTAATACTCCTCGCTCTTTTGTAATGACTCCTCCATCCGTTTTTGATCGGTGACGTCTATGCTGACGCCCAGGGCGGCCCACATGCGCCCTAACTCGTCGAAGAGGGGATAGGTCGAGAAGAGGGCGGGAAACTTCTCACCGGACTTTCGTACCAGGGTTGTGAGCCCTGAAAAACCCCGTTCTCCCTCCCTCATCCGCCGGATTATCTCGGGGAAGAGGGCCGCCTCCTCAGGGAGGTGAAGCCTCGAGACCCTCTTTCCGACCATCTCCTGGCGACTGTAGCCGAAGATCTTCTCAGCACCGGGGCTGAACTCGAGGACGGAAGGGTCTGGCTCCTGAGCGTCGGTTATGATGAAAGAGACCTCTGCAGCCTCGAAGATGGCTCGTAGCCGCTCTTCGCTCCTTCTCAGCTCCTCCTCGGCCTGGAGGCGAACGATGGCGTTTCCGGTCATGGCAGCTATCGTCTCCAGGGCGTTCCGCCTCGACAGGGCGACCTCGTCAGAGGTGTGAGATCCTACGCTGTAGTAGCCTATGACCTCTCCCTCGTGGTGGAAGGGGACGACGGCCATGGCGCGAAGCCCCTCCCGCTCTCGGGCCGCCTGAAGCGGCAGATACTTATCTTGATGCCGGATGTATATCGGCTCTTTCGCCCTCGCGATCAGGGTCGTGCTCGGAGTTCGCCTCCTTCGTGATATCGCCTCGACGAACTCTCTAGAGAATCCGGTGGAGTGGCAGAGGACGAAGACTCCGGAGCTTCTGTCGAGAAGGTACATCGTTCCGCAGTCAGTCCCCGAGACCTCGATCGCCGCCGCGACGCAGAGCTTCAGGGCCGCCGATAGAGAGGTCGCCCCTGAGAGCTGGAGGGCCAGGTCCCTCTGGACGAGGTCTTCCTTCCGCGACAGTTCCCGGTCTGCCGCCTGCCGGACTTGGTGGGTGAGCTCTGCGAAGAGGACCTTGGGGTCGCCATCTTTTTGCATGTAGTAGTCGGCGCCGGAGTTCAGGGCCTCGATCACCACCTCCTCCCGACTTTTTCCCGTGAAGAGGATGAAGGGGATTTCGATCTTTCGGCTTCGCACAGCCTTCAGAAGTGTGATCCCGTCCATATCCGGCATGGCATAATCGGAGATGACGACCTCGTAAGGGCACCTTTCATCGGTCAGCTTCGCCAGGGCCTCGGCCGCCGACGGCGTGACGTCGACCTCGATATCCCCGGACCTCTCGAGGAAGATCCGGGTCAGATCGAGGATGCTGGAATCGTCGTCCACCATCAGGACCCGGATCATCGACATCCTCCAACGAATTTGTCCAAAAGTCCGTCAAGGGACTGATCAAAATAGGAGCATAAATGATTTAATTGTAGATTTATATCATGAAGTAGATGTTCGCAGTATTTCGATTCGTCTTTCAAGATTTGATCGGTCATCTCAGGAGATCTCCTGCGCCAGCGTTTTTTGCTCAAAACTTCCGACCAGGGAAGCGCCATGATCATCGTCGGACTTCTTTAAGTCCCATCCTCTAAAAGGTTTATTGGTTTTTCGATTTATTTGTCCTTTACCTTTACCCTACGATTCGTAAAAATTTTC
>CAZHAO010000068.1:0-8850 GCA_964530375.1 uncultured Methanotrichaceae archaeon | reverse complement strand
GGTGACGAGGTCCAGAGCCTCGTATGATTGACCGCTACATCACCGGGCTTCAGCACGCGAATTTCGCTTTTCATGTATTAATCTGTCGATCCGACCGCCGCCGCCGGGATCATTTGTAGTCCAGGAGCACGATCACCGGCCCCTCCCCCTCCTTCGGCAGGCTCTCCTTGGAGACGGCCACTGTGGTGCCGGGCCGCTCGACCTTCTGGCCCGAGAGGAAACGGTCCACAGAGTCGACCTCGAAGGTGAGGGCGCGGGTCTTGAAGTGCATCGGCATGACGATCTTGGGCCTTATCTGGCCTATGACTTTTTTGGCGCCCCCGGCGTCGAGGGTGAAGGTCCCGCCCACCGGGATCATCATCACGTCAACCCGGCCCAGGGCGGCGGCCTCTCCCTCGCCGAGCTGGTGGCCCAGGTCGCCGAGATGGCAGACCCGGATTTCGTCCATCTCGAAGCAGAAGATGGTGTTCTTGCCCCGGAGCTTTCCTTCCTTCTCGTCGTGGTACGAGGCGATCCCCTCGAACTCGATCCCCGCGACGGCCTTCTTCCCGATCCCTCTGACGACGGCGGGGCCGCCACCCACGGCTTTCACGTTGTTGTGGTCGTAGTGCTCGTGGCTGACGGTGACCACGTCGGCCCGAATTCGGGGGAGGGGGTAGCCGACGCTCTTGTCGAAGGGGTCGGTGACGACGACCTTCCCCGAGTCGTCCTCGATCTTGAAGCAGGAATGGCCAAGCCAGGATATCTTCACGACATATCACCTTTCCCAATTATTGACCTCAAAGGATAACAATCATTCGGGCTGCGCGGTCCTTCAGGCGGGGAGTCAGTCGACCCTGGCGTCCAGGACGGCGTGGAGCATCCCCGGCGAGTACTTCTTCACCCTTGCGCACCTCTCGATTTTTATCGTCCGCCCGGCCCGCTTCGCAGCCTCCGCCAGGTCCTCTTCTAGGGCTTTCGGGTAGAGCCGTTCGGGGACTGTCTGGTGGTAGTGGAGGACCCCGCCTTTCCGAAGGGCGGCGATGCCGGCGTCGAGGTACTGGTCCGTGGTCCCGACGTACCCCATCACGGCCCGGTCGGCTATGCCCTCGGGGGCGGCAACGGCGCAGTCGCCGAGGACCGGCTCGACGATCTCCTCGACGCCGTTGAGGCGCACGTTCTCGACGAGGTAGCCGTAGGCGACGGGGTTGATCTCGATGGCGACGATTTTTCGGGGGCGGGAGTGGACCGCCATGGGGAGGGTGAAGTAGCCGATCCCGGCGAACATGTCCACCACCGTCTCGCCCTCCCCGAGGCGGCCCATCCTCATCCTCTCTTTGAGGTTTCCGGCCGAGAACATCGTCCTCATGGGGTCGAGCTTGAAGGCGACCCCGTCCTCCCTGTGGACCGTCTCGGTCTTGGCGGAGCCTGCTATCACCTTCCGGTCGGGCTCCCTGAACTTCCCCTCGATCCCCCGGTCGAGGAGGACGGTGCTGCACCTCGGGTAGATATCGAGAAGGGCCTCGCCTATCTTCTCCTTCAGATCCTCGATCTCCGGATCTATCTTGACGATGACGACCCCTCCCAGGATCGACCACCCCCTCGGGAGACGAGCCCTATCCTCGGGTCTGATCTCGTCGCCGAGAAGCTCGACCAGCTCCGGCGCCCTATCGTAAAACTCGGGGTGCCCTTGAAAGATGATTTTCAGGCTCGGCAGGGACGGGGACGGAGGGAGGGGCCCCGTCACTGGGATCTCGACGGTGCCGTCCTTAGAGATCGTCTTTCGGCTCCGGTCCAGAAGGCCCAGCCGAGAGATTAGCTGTAGCGTTCTCGAGGCCTCCTTCCTGGAGACCGGGACCGCCAGGAACTTTCTTCGCATTGTAGATCTGATCGAAATCCAGATGGTCGTCGGTGCAGTTGCACCAGAGGCTGATGGTGCTGTTGGTGCGGCTCACCTGGTAGTCCTTGTCGTAGACGAGGACGCTCGACTCGTACCCTTCCGGTATGGCCAGGTTGAAGGTGACGGGGACGAGGATGTACTCGTCGGCGAGGGCCACCGTAACGCTGGCGTTGTTGCTGGAGGCGAGCTGGATCACAGTGTTGTTGGTGTAGGATATGGTGACGATGCCGCCCGTGGCGCTGATGCTCTTGTCCACGTCCGGCGGGAGGACCAGCTCGACCTTGCTCGCCAGGCCCTTGGAGTTGGTGACGTCCAGGTTCAGGTAGACGTTTCCGCTGGCGTTGGTGAGGTAAGCAGAATAGCTGACGAAATCCGAAGGGGCAGCCGGAGGCGTCTCATCCGGCATCGTTGGAGACCAGATGTAAAAGGCGGCTAGGACCACGATGAGGAGCAGGCCCGCCAGGGCCAGGAGAGGTCCTCTATAGTCTCTTCCCCAGCCCCCAAAACCCTTACCGCCCTTCTTCTCGGGCGGATGGGGTTTTGAGGGTGCCGCCGCCCTCTTCGCGGCCTGGGGCGTTCTCGCCGTTTCTGCGGCCTTCCCCCCTCTTTCGGCTCTCTCCATCTCCGGAGCCGGTCCTTTCTTCTCGATGAGAGCCCCCTCCATCGGAGCCTCCGGCTCCTCCTCCTTCGGCGTCTCCTCCCCCCTCTCCTCAACTTCGGCCTTGGCAGGAGGCGTTTCCGTCACCTCTCCGACCTTGGGGCCCTCCTCCTCGCGGCCCTGCTCTGCCGGGGCGGTCTCGACGACGGCCTCCTCGGGCGGCCTATCAAGAGATTCGGCCCCCGCCACCTCCACCGGAAGCTCCTTTTCGGGTTCCGCCTCGCCAGGAGGCTCATTTGCAGCTTCTGCCGTTTCGGATGGCGGCTCTAGATCCCCCTCCTCCAGATACTCTCCTTCGCCCTCCAGCTCCTCCTCCGGTTCTCCCCCCTCGAACCGGGAGATCGCCGAGGGCTTCTCCCTCCGAGGGAGGACGACCTCGCCATTCTCTAGTTCGAGGATGAGGTCTGTATAGTTCCCGGTCTCGTCGACGAAACGTCTCGCCTTGGGGATGAGATACGATATCCCAGAGATCTTCACCTCCTCGAAGAACTCGGTGGACCTCATCAGCCGATCCTTGTAGGCGTAGATGGCGCCGCTCTCCATCCTGGACTCGATCTCGCTGAGGCTCGGAAACCGGTCCTCCTCGGCAGAGACCTCGCTGGTGGCCTTCGCATAAGCCTCGAAGAATACCCTGCTCATCCTGTTCAGGCGGTTGGAATAGCGCCGGTCGAAGAGGAAGGAGAAACTTTCGCCGCTCACCTCCTGCCTATCCGCCGCGATCTCGCGCCAGATCGAGTACGAAACGTCCATCGCAGGTACAAAAGTCATCGCCACGATAAGTATTTTTGTATCCGTCCCGGCCCCGAAGCGAGAGGGAAAAAGGGCAAAGAGAGGAACGCGGAGGTCTCACGTAGCTCTTATATGAAAGCTACCTTTAAATCCCGACGCCGCTCAATTTGGGTTCTGATGAGAACGTTTCAGATGGTGCCGGTCCTCCTCGTTCTTATGATGGTGGGGATCAACGTAGAGCAGGAGCTGGACCGCTACCATGTAGCTGTGGGGGAAGACGCGAACGTTTTGGTCAAGGTCGGCAACACCGGCGAGTCCGCCCTGGACGTGAGCGTTGTGCCGGGCGTCCCAGACGGCCTCGACGCTCTGAATCCGGAGGTCCAGTCGGTGGAGATACCGCCGGGAAACTCGGCCCTCGTCTCCTACTCGGTGAGGGGCGAGAGGCCCGGCGAGTACGCAGTAGCATCCCAGGTGATCTACACCGACGGGGAGGGGCGGTCCCGCCAGATGAGATGCGGCGACAAAAACGGCTGGCTCCTCGTGGTGAGCTAGAGTCGCCGATCCGGAACTATCAGAACCGCCGAGTTTAGACCAAGAGGTCCGCCCTCTTGAATATCGATTCGAGGTCGTATCCAGCAGCTTTCAGCCTCTCCTTTCCGCCCTCCTCCCGGTCGAGGATGGCGACGACCTGGATCGGCTCGTACCCCTCGGCCCGGAGCCGATCGATCGATCTGATGAGGGACGATCCCGTGGTGACGACGTCGTCGACCACCGCCACCTTCGACCCCTCGGGGAGGGCCGGCCCCTCAACGAACTTCGCGGTCCCGTGCTTCTTCGGCTCCTTTCTTATGATCAGGGCCGAGAGGCTCCTTCCCTCTATGAAGCCGACGACGGATATCGAAGTCACTATGGGGTCGGCGCCCAAGGTCATCCCGGCGACGGCGACCGCATTTCGATCGATCATATCGAGCATGAGCTTTCCCGTGAGGTACGCCCCTTCCGGGTCGAGGACCACCTCCCTGGCGTCGACGTAGTAATCGCTCACCTTCCCCGAGGATAGGGTGATCCTCCCTACCCGGAGGGCCCTCGTCCTCACCAGCTCCAGCAGCCTCTCTCTCTCGTCCATGGATCTCTGCTCACCACCGCGGGATATAACCGTTTTCAGCGCCGTCTCCTCGTCCTCTCGGCCTGGACCGCCCTTATCCTGTCGAGCCTCCCCAGGTCGGTTCCGTCCAGAAGGTAGATCCTGGCCATCTCCAGGCGGGCGATCTTCGGCAACGGTCCCCGATCCTCTCCGGCGGCCGAGTCGAGGGGGTAGCCACCGCAGAGGGGGTTGTAGGCGGGAACGATCGTCATCATCTCAGGGCTTTTGAGGTCTCGGCCGTACTCCTCCCGCAGAGCCTCCGACGATAGGGGTGCCCTCACCCAGGCCCTTTCGGGCGGGCCCGACCCCAGCCGGTCGGCGAGCCTGACCGCCGGATGCAGATGGGACGCCACGAGGATTTCAGCCTCGAATACCTCCGGGTCGGGCCAGGTGTGGCCGTGAAAGTAGCCGACGCCGTCGAGGACGAGCCCCGAGGCCGGATGGATCAGGATATCGGGGGGAGCGAGGTCTAGGATGCCGATGTCGTGGTTTCCTATGACCAGGTCGATTTTCGCGACCTCGGATAGCGACTTCAGAAAGGAGGGGACCTCGCTCCTCTCCTGAAAACTGGTCCAGGGAAGGTTGTGCTTAATGTCCCCCAGAAGGATGAGCCGATCGGGTTTGATCTCTTCGATCCGAGACGTGAGATCCTCCAGCATCCTGCCGGTCTGGCTGGGGACGCTGGCCCCCCCCAGCCAGAGCTGGTGCTCGATCCCTATGTGGAGGTCTGTTGCCACCAGCGCCCTCAGGTCTCCCTCCACCAGCAGGAGGGGTTCGTTGAGGATCGGCCTCGTCCTGATCATCTCAGCGGATCTCGATACCGGCGATCATGACTCGATCTCCTCCAGGGCGAAACCAAGCTCCCGGATGAGCGCAGGGAGGTCGCCGACGACGGCCCTGCAGGATTCTTCGATCATCAGGTTCACCTTCGACTCGGGGGTCTCCCCCGCCTTCCTCGCGTCGGTCCTGATCCCGACCGTCCTCGGGCCGAAGAGGGCGTAGTGGCAGCCCATCTCCCAGGCGGTCCCGTCGTCGACCATGGGGCCGTCCAGGATCGCCACCATCAGGGGCGACCGGCGAAGGGCCGCCAGGTTCGCCTCGAAGATCTCCCCCCTCGCCCCGGAGGCGATCTCGAAGGGCCAGAGGACCTCGACTCCGTCCCCCAGCGCCGCTTCGATCTCTCTTTTGAGATATCCGGCCCCATCGATCTCGGCCCTGCTGAAGAGGGGGCCGGCCAGGTAGATGGAGATTTTCTTGCTCAACCTTTCCCCCATTCATCCCCTCTCTCTCGTTCTTCTTCTTCTCCAAAGCCCGATCTGACCATCTCATCTAATCCGCCGAGGCCTCCAGAAGCCTCTCTTTTACGAACTGGTCGTCGAGGCTCGCCAAAAACCAGCCGGCCTTCGGGCCCTGCTTCTGGCCCAGGAAGGCGATGTAGATCGCGCCGAAGAGCTTCTTTGGGTCCAGCCCCCTCTCCTCGGCGACGGCGTAGACCTCGTTGTGGATATCCTCGGCGCTCTTCCCCTCGATCCTTCCCGCGAGGGCTCCGAGGGCCTCCCTCAGCTCCGGATCGACGTTCTTCACCTTGGATGGAAGCGTCTCCTGGAGCTGGAACTTGACGAAGGGAGGGGCGTACCGGTCGAGCCAGGCCCTGACGTTATCGGCCCGGGAGAGGATCTGATCTCTGTTGGAGGTGTCGTAGCCGCTCCTTTCCAGGACCGCCATCAGCTGCTTTTGGTCGTCCCCCGCGATCTGGACCGCCGTCACCATGTGACGATAGGGTACGGCGGACGGTCCCTCGGCCCCGACCTTCGATAGCGCAAGAGCCCTCTCCTCCCCGGCCCTCCGGTCGTACTCCTCGATGAGGGTGAGGAGCGGAAGGCCCGGATCGAACTCGATGTGCTTTTCGGGCTTAGTTCTGATGATGAGGTAGCGAAGGACCTCGGGCGGGACGACGTCCAGCATGTCCCTTATCGTCACCACGATCCCCGTGGAGGAGTGCATCGCCCCCTTCCCCTTCAGGTGGATCCACTCGTAGACGACGGGGTAGGGGGCGGGGTAACCGTAGACCTCCTCGGAGATCCTCTTGCCCGTGTCGTAAGATCCTCCGGCGGTGGCGTGGTCTTTTCCGAAGGGCTCCGCCGTGACCTTGAGGATAGACCATCGGGCGGGCCAGTCGATCCTCCAGGCGAGCTTTCCTCCGCCTCGGAAGCTGGCTGTGCCCTGGTGGCCGCACTTGCAGACGTAGTCGGCGGTCTCGCCTTCAAGGTCGAAGGCCACGACCCTGGTGGAATTCAGCCGGCCGCAGCTCTGGCAGATCACGTCGAGAGGGCACCAGTCGGCGGGGAGGTCCCTCCCCGAGACCTCTTTTAAGATCCTCGCGATCTCTTCTCTCTTCTCCAAAGCGGTCTTGATGGCGTCGACGTAGAGCCCATCTTTGTACATCCGATCGGCCCGATGGACCTCGGGCCTGATCCCCAGCCTCTCCAGGGAGTCGAAGAAGGGGAGGAGGAAGTGGTCGGCGTAGCTATCGCAGCACCCCTCGGGGCAGGGGATCTCCGATAAGGGCTTTCCCACATGCTCCTCGAAGCTCTTGGGGAGGAAGGGGTAGAGCCGCCGGAGGGGGTCGTAGGTGTCGGCGATGTAGATGAGGCGGGCCTCGACGCCCCCGTCGAGGAGAGCCCGAAAGACCGCGTCGGCGGTCATCACCTCCCGCATGTTCCCCAGGTGGATCTGGCCGGACGGGGTGATCCCGGTCGCCACCGTCTGAGGGCCTCGGCCTGCCAGCTTCTCCGCCGCCACGTCGGCCCAGTGAATCGTCATGGCCTCACCATCGATGCAGAAGGTGATATTAACTTTCCGCCCTCGGTCGTCCGTCTCCGAGGTGATAAGAGAAAGAGAGATATCGGATCGAGAGAGAGGCCCATCCATGGAAAGGCCTTCTCTCGACGAGTACTTCATGGAGATCGCCAGGGTGGTGGGGACCCGGTCCACCTGTCTTCGCCACCATGTGGGCGCGGTCCTGGTGAGGGACAAGAGGATTTTGTCCACCGGGTACAACGGCGCTCCGACGGGCCTCCCCCACTGTCTGGAGGTGGGGTGCCGCCGGGAGAACGTCGAGAGCGGATACCGGCACGAGCTCTGCCGCGCCGTCCACGCCGAGCAGAACGCCATTATCCAGGCAGCGATCCACGGGGTCAGCACCCTCGGCGCCACCCTCTACTGCACCCACCAGCCCTGCATCCTCTGCGCCAAGATCATCATCAACTCTCAGATCCGAAGGGTAGTCTACGGGAACCCGTACCCCGACGACGAGGCGCTCCGATTTTTGGAGCAGGCGGGGGTGGAGGTCTGCATGATGCCCGGGGGCGGCGCCGATCGGGAAGGGAGCGAATAGTTCGTTCAGATCTTCGTTTTTTCGTCTCACCGGGCCGAACCCCCGCCCATCACCGCCTGGCGGCGCAGAGCCCTTCCGGCAGCCGTTCTCAGGACAAGGCCAAAGGTTAATATAGGCAAGATGAGTATAAAATGATGCTGCGGTTGATCCGTTCGTTATTCGGACGATCGATGCCCGCCTGCCGTTCATCCGAGCCGAGAAGATCGGAGGGGGAGAGAGCTACGTCGGAGAAGATGGAGAAGAAAGAGAGGAAGGAGATGGTGGAGGTCTGCCCGGTCTGCGGAAGCTCCGAGCTCTACTACGAGACGGGGGGGTACGTCGGCAAGGTCTACCACTGCAAGGACTGCAACTACGTCGGGGCGCTGGTGGTGGAGGCCGACGAGGAGATGATCGAGGCGATAAAGGAGGAGTACGAGCGGGGGAAGGGGAAAGAAGGGAAGGCCGAGGGCTAGAACGCCCTTTTTCGATCCCGGGCGGATCCTCTTCTTCGATGGGATGGGGAGGTCGAGGATTATCAAGATGGACGAGACCGAGAAGGAAAATTCAGAGGTCCTCGAGGATCTGCTCAGCGAGTACTTCGGCCATCCGCTGGACCTGAACGCCCTCTCCAATTACGATCGGGCCGCCATGGCGTATTTCACCGACGCCAGGGTGGCGCGACAGCCTCGGCTGCATATCACCCTCTCCCTGGAGATCACAGAGGCCCAAAGCTGAACAAAAAGCTCTTGAAGAGTTATTGAAGGTGGGAGGAGATCGCCAAATTACATCGTTATCTGATTTTAGCTGTTGCAAACATTTATAAATAATCAATACTAACAATTCTCCTATGCGTATGCCTTGTGAGGTTGGTGGCGGAGCTGGAGGTGGCGGTTTTGTAGGGTTAGCACCCAATTGGGGGGCTGAAGCTAAAAAGCCGAGCGTGCCCCAAACAACATCACCCAAACAGTGTGCATGCCGGTGTCCGGATCATGATGAAAGATGCATTAAGCCTGACCTCCCCGGCGTTTAGGCACACACATGAAGAGCGTCGAGGATTTCACGCT